>WRNB01000001.1 GCA_009776805.1 Candidatus Bathycorpusculum grumuli
TTTGGTTTGGTGTTGTGTGTTTGTGGTCTAGTTTTTGTGTGTTTGGGTTTGTGTGTGGTGTTGTTATTTTGTAGTTGTGGTTTTGTGGTGTGTGTTGGTTGGGGTTTTTTTGGTGTTAGTTTTGTTTGTTGTTTGTTAATTTTTTCTTTATATGCGTAATTTTTAGCATTTATGGTGATTATTTGTTTGTTTTGTATTTATGATTGTCTGTTGTTGAATTGTTATGTGTTGATGTATTTTAGAACTCGTTTTTGCGCAGTCAGAATTCTTCGCGTTCTTGTTGGGCTAATGTAAATTTGTACCGTGGTACAATATTTCTCGCATCTTTTTGAGAAACTATGTCACATACACCTATTTATAAAACTCTAATTACTTACTAAATATACCCTTATCTTAAGATTGCATAAAAACTTTTAAAAAGTATAAAACATTAATTATTCAATATGTTAAAGGCCATAATGATGGATTTAGTAACAGAAATAATTATTTTAACTGGTGTATGCATATGTAGTTGTTACGGTGTTGCCGCTTTTTTAGACTTTTATGTTTTGACTCCTATCGCTTCGAAATTTCTAGGTATTTTCATATTTTTGCTATTTGTTAGTTACATTCACATCCAAAAACTACTCAAAAAAGGGAGAAAAAATCAAGCAATATTTTTCCTAACCCTAATCATACTAATTACAGTTTTTACAGTATACATTACATTGCCAATTCATCAAATGACTGATAAGGTAATAATCCCCGAAAACCTTTAGTTATTAATGGTCGAGGTAAGGTTGGGTAAATTTGTATGTTGTAGTTGTTGTGTGTTTTTTGTTTTTGTTGATTTGAAATGTAAACTATTAGTTTTTGGAGGTTGCCATAACATTTTTTAGACATGGACTTGAACGTATATTTACAAATTACATTAACACTAAATTACATGGATTGAACTGAAATGACACCGAATGACAAACACGTAGCCATAAAAAACATATTTATGGCCGTACTAATGGCTGGAGGGTTATTTTCAGCTATAGTATTTTTTAACAATTCTTGGATAAAAACAGTTATAGTTGCCTTAGTTATAATTAATGGTGTTGCTTGGTTAGCCTTGCATAACTTGTTGAAACGAATAGCTAAGTATACAATATTGGCTGTGATGATTTTTGCTATAAGTTTTTCAACATTTGAAGGTTATATGCTTTGGAATGCAGGTGATTCTCCAACTTTTGGTATTTCGCAGTCGGGTGTTACTCTTTCATACCCAACTATTTTAAATGTGTCTTTAACTGAAATAGTGCAGAGTGTTAAAAATGCGTCCACTTTTAGTTTTCTTATGTTAGAGTATCCTGGTGAAGTTAAAATTGAAACAATGACATTACATACAATTTTTGGGGGTGGGGGTGTTGAAGTGGTGTTTTGTCAGGAATCATCAAAGCTTGGTTTTAGATTTAGCACAAGTAATGGTGGTTCTTATCACGCAGCAGTTACTCGGTGGAGTGGTGTTCCATTCTCTCAGATGTATCCTCAACAACAAATATCTGATGATGTTCTTAGACAAATTGACAATTTAGGGCTTCAGTGGTATTACGATTATGTTGTAGGTATTTATCAAGATAAAACAGGGGTAGTTCCTGAAATAAATGATTTACAAGTTTCTGTGCAATGGGATAACTGTGTAAATTATCAAGGAATATCTCTTCTATTGATGGGTTCATGTGAAAATAGCGAACTCGGCCAAAGTAACAACAACGTTTTTATTGCCAATTTCCAACCAAACGGAACATTAAACTATTTTGAATGCGGCAACTAAATAAGTGTCATGTATGAGACATATTGAGGGCTTATTTTGTCTCATTTTTCTTTTATAGCAAACCAAAAATACGTGTTTTGTATGTTTAGGTTTGTTATTTGAAATAATTTTTCCTAGTTTTCATGATTGAACTTGTTGCTATCGCTTGTTGTCTTGCGTAATAACCAAAGTTTGAATACAGTGAGTTGACAATTATTTTGCGATGTTATTGTTTATCTAGTAAATTTGACATATTTATTTTAGTGTTTGGTGTTTATGCAGACTATGTTTAATGTCACGTTGAATTTTATGTTAACCAGCATTGTAAATAAAAATTTCTGATCTATCATATTAATTGTCTATTGTATGATTCTGTTTAAAACATGATGCAAATTTACTGTTTAAATGGTGAAAAAATGTGTGACTAAAAAATAGTGTAATTAGTGGCCACATACAGTGAACCAACATTCCAATTTAGATGTATTGACTGTGTTTATAGTAGTTTTTGTTTCTTGTAAACTATTTTTGTTTTCTTAGCAATTAAGTTAATTTATTTTAAATATAGTTATGTAGTAAATAGTAATCGTATTGTATAATAAATGTATAAATTGAAAGTAATGTAAAAATTAAAAGTAAGGAAAATTATGCATTGCTAAGATTGAATTCTTCATGGATTGCTTTTACAACTTCTACGCCATCTTTTTCTTTAACGACAAAACTTATGTTTAATTCTGAACTACCTTGAGCAATCATGCGAATGTTTATGCCTTTTTTGGCTACTGTAGCAAATATTTTTGATGCTAATCCTAAACTGCCTTTCATGTAAGCCCCCATAACTGCAATTACAGCAACATCATCCTCAGCGGTTACTTCACTAATCAGTCCTCCTTTTTCTAAAAGAGCAATTTCAAGATTACTGATTGCTCTGCTAAGCATGTCACGCTTGATTATAATTGAAATGTTTGCTTCAGAAACAGCTACCGATACCATCATGGCATTGATGTTGTTTCTGCCAAGCACTTCGAAAACTTTTGCGTAACTGCCTGGTGCACCAACCATTGTAACTCCGTTTACATTAAGCATGGCAACATCTTTTATCATAGCTACAGCTTTAACGATTTTTTCTGTATTTGCAACCGGGTCTTTAGTTATGAGCGTACCTATTTTTTCTGGGTAGAAAGTGTTGCGAATTATAACAGGAATGTTTTCTTTACTTACTGGTCCTAAAGCGCGTGGATGCATAGCTTTTGCGCCAAAAATAGCCATTTCAGCAGCTTCCTGATAACTAAGATGCGATAACAATTTCGCTGTAGGCACAATTTTTGGATCCGTTGTCAAAATTCCATCAACATCTGTCCATATCCAAACTTCGTCAGCGTCTAACGCAACACCAAGAATTGTTGCAGTGTAATCGCTACCCCCACGTCCAACGGTAGTTACAACACCATCTTGGTTTGCGGCAATAAATCCTGTAACTACTGGGATTACGTTTTTTTCTAAAAGTAATTCAAGTCTTTTACGTACCAGATGTATCGTAAAATTCATTAAAGGATTAGCTTCACCAAAATTGGAATCAGTTACAATACCTACATCTTTACCTGTAAAACATTGTGTTTCAAGTCCATGATCTTGTATGGCACCCCAAACAATTGGTGCTGATAAACGCTCACCAAAAGATACCACATAGTCTTTTGATTTTGGTGTTAACTCGCCTACATAGCATATGCCTGTTAAAATTTTTCTCAATTCAACTATTATTTCATCTATTATTTGGTTAACTTTTATTTGCAAAGATTCATTTGAAATTGCAGATGTAACTGCTTCTTTATGTTTTTCTAGTAATTCTTCAGTAAAGTTTTTGACCAGTTTCTCGTCGCCTTTTTTTGCTTGACCGGCAATTTCTAATAATTTGTTTGTAATTCCTGCCAAAGCTGAAACCACCACAACTATTTGATACTCTTTAGAGTATTGTGTGACGATGTCAGCTACTTGATGAATGTTTTTACCTGTGCCAACGCTGGTTCCACCGAATTTCATTATTATTTTTTTCATGCTATTTTTTCAGCTCTTTTACGATAATAGTTTTGAGGCTAACTTATGTCTTATGTCTAAAAGATCTCTTAAAACAGCGTTTGCTGTCTCCACTCCACCTGCACCACGCCCAATTAACGTTTGATCTGCGGCATATTCTGTTTGGAAAGTAACCGCGTTAAGAACACCGCTAACACACAACGGGTTTGTCCATGAAATTTCTATAGGTTTAACTGAAACTCCACTATCATCTATCGTGCCAACAAGTTTGATGGTGTTACATCTTTTTGCCGTGTCTTGTAACATTTCAAGTGTAATTTTTCGTATACCTGTGATATCCACGTCTTTTAGAGTTACTTTCTTACCCATAATCCAGTTAGATAAGATAACAACTTTACAGGCAGTGTCAAACCCGTCAATGTCCATAGATGGTTCTCTTTCGGCGTAACCAAGTTTTTGTGCATTTGTTAATGCTTCTTGAAATGAAATACAACTCTGGCCCATTTCAGATAAAATATAATTAGTTGTACCATTTAAAATACCCTTTATTGCAAGAATTTTATCACCCACAAGGCAACGTTTAGCAAATTCTAACATAGGTGTTCCCCCTCCAACTGTGCCGCTGAATCGTAAAAATACATTGTTATGTTCAGCTAGTTCTGTTAAAGCTGGCATGGCCAACGCAAGTGGGCCTTTATTTGTTGTAACTACATGTTTACCTGTTTTGAAAGCTTTGGTGATATGGGAAAGTGCTGGTTCAGCATTTTTAATGTTTACTGGTGTTAATTCGACAACAGCTTCAGCTTCTACTTCTTCTATAACTTCAAGTGCACTCATACCTGGATTGCCAAACTCTGCATCAGTTGAAAGTTGGTAACCTTTTTGTTTGAATGTTTCAAGTTTTTCAGAACTAAAACCTCTGGAATTAATGATTGCTCCATCAACATCTGCGATGGCAACAATCTTGGGGTTAAACCCGTAACTTGTATTTTTTTCTGTATATCTCTTGGCAAGAATTGATGTTACACCTTTACCAACAACACCATAACCAACTAGAATAATTCTCATAATAAATTCACCTATGTTGATATTGCTTGATTTTTAATGCCTAACGCGTTTTCGATAGCTGACATCTCTACATCAACTTCCATGGGTTTTTCACACATTTTAATAGCTGTATCAGGATCCTTTAAACCATGACCAGTAGTAATACAAACAACTCGTTCGTCTTTGTTAATTATGCCATTACGGACAAGCTTTTTAAGGCCAGCAATTGACGCGGCACTTGCAGGTTCCACAAATATACCTTCAACTTGTGCAAGTATTTTTTGTGCATTAAGAATTTCTTCATCTGTAACAGTTTCAGCAGTTCCACAAGACTCATTAATAGCATTAATAGCTTTTTTCCAACTAACTGGTGCACCAATACGAATGGCGGTTGCAACAGTTTCTGGCTCTGTAATTGGCACAATTTTGTTACTATGCCCTTTTATAGCATTGACAATAGGTGCCGAACCAACTGCTTGAATTCCAATCATTTTAGGCAACTTGTTTATTAAACCAAGTTTATAAAATTCACTAAACCCTTTCCATATGGCACTAATGTTTCCTGCATTACCAACAGGAACTATCAAACGGTCTGGAGTATTGTAATTTAATTGTTCACAAATTTCGTACCCTAAAGATTTTTGTCCTTCAATGCGAAATGGATTAATAGAGTTAAGTAAGTAAATACTTTTGTGTTTTTCCGCAAGTTTTAATACAAGCTCTAAAGCTTTATCAAAATTACCTCGAACTTGTAAAACTTTAGCACCATATATCATTGCCTGTGACAGTTTACCATAAGCAATTTTACCTGAAGGAATCAAAACTGTGCAACGTATACCTGCACGAGCAGCATAAGCAGCTAAACTGGCACTTGTATTACCTGTGGAGGCACAGATTACATGTCTAGCACCCAATTCAACTGCCTTAGTTACACCAACGGTCATGCCTCTATCTTTGAAACTACCTGTAGGATTTTCACCCTCATTTTTAATCCACAAATTCGTAAGTCCTAAAACTTCGCCTAATCGCTCTGAACGATGTAGTCCGGTTCCTCCTTCACTTAAAGTAACTACGTTTGTTGTTTCATGGATTGGCATAAAATCGCGGTAATGCCAAACCGATAATTGCGTCTTTTTATAATTTCCAGATTTAATAGCTTCTTCTGCTTTCTTCAAATCAATTTTTATTTCAAGTATGTCTCCACAGTTTTTACAGAAATAAACTATTTCATCTATGTTATATTTTGTATGACAGTTTATACACTCTTGATAACTCATTTTTTCATCTCCACTACACAAGCCCCTTTACCAGGTTTTGTTGCAAAAGCATTAGCATCACAACCTGCTGTCAGAAAACCTTCCCTCATTGCAGCAGCAACCTTAGTAGCATCACCTGACTTTCTATTCACAATAGCTAACATAGAAGGCCCAGCACCACTTATCGTCACACCTAACGCACCAGCATTTAACGCGTTTTCTTTAACTTTACTATATCCTGGAACTAATGATGCTCTTGCCGGCTCAATAATATTATCAACCATAGATTGTCCAATAACATCTATATCACCTATGGCAAAACCTGCTACCATAGCAGACGCCTTACTTAAATTATAAACATGTTTATCTAAAGGTACAAGCTTAGGTATAACTGCCCTAGCTTTTTCTGTTTTATTTGGCGGCGTAATTATTTTAGGCATAGCTACAGCCAACTCCATATCCTTAGGACACTCAAAATTAATTAACTCTAACGGATGACTTGACCTGATAAGAACAAAATTTCCACACACTGCTGCTGACACGTTATCTGCATGTTCTGAACCAGCAGATGCTACTTCACCTTTTGCTGCATACTCAATTACCTGATTATTGTTTAAACCTAAATCAAACATGCTATTAATGCCCACAGCTACTGCAGCTGCTGAGGCTGCACTACTTCCTAAACCTTTTCCAGGAAATATGCCTTTTATTATATGAATTTGTAAACCAGTTTCTATTTTAAAATCATTAATCATTGATTCAGCTACACGACCAGCAGTGTTTTTTTCTGGTATGAACGAAATTGTTTTTGCACCCATACCGCTAACTTGAATTTTTACTCCATTTTCAATAGTAGTTAATGTTACATTATCGTTTGGTTGTTCAAGTGCTATACCAAAAACGTCAAAACCTGGACCAAGGTTCGCACTTGTCGCTGGTGCTTTTACTGTTATTTGTCTTATGGACATTTTTATCAACTCAGTTTAGGAACTTAACGTGTGTGAATATTATTTATTTTGTTGCTTATAATTATTAGTTATCCAACAATGTTTGAGAGAACTTTATAAGTTTTTAAACTATCTTTTTTTTCTACAACGATAATTGTTTCAGTCCAACATGAAATGAATTCTATCATGTTAACATTTTGTTCTGCAAGCAAAGTTGTAAGAAACGCGACAACTCCCAATGTTGCTTCTAATTCTTCTGGTGAATGTATGACAAGCATTGTACAATTTTCGTGTTTAATCAGCGTGTTTATTTGTTCTGGTAAATCTGTTTTATCTAAAAGGTATACATATTTTCCTGGTAAATCAACTTTCATACCGTTTTTAATTTGTATTTCCTTGGAAGTTATTACGATGCTTTTATGGTCATAAATTGTTATGTTACTACGTTTAAGTAGTGCAAGAACTTTTTCTTCCCTTTTTTGTTTGCGCTTTTGTAATTCTTCTGAAAAACGGCGTAAAGCTGCTTTTATAGCCGTTGTATTGTCGGTTTTTAGTTCGATTTGTATTTGTCGTGCTAATTCACTTAGGTTAACTATGTTTTTTTCTAACGCCTCAAGTAAATATGGTTTGTTTCGTAGGTAATCTCGTACATTTTGCGCTATTGTCATGGTAAAACATGTTGTATCAAATAGTACATTAAGTTTATTCTGCAGGTAACCTCTGGAAACCCATGTTTTACACTTTATTTCTCCAAATAAATACAGTTGATCCGGTACAATTTCCATACTTTACCCTTACTACACATTATATTGTTGATAACTAAAGGTTTTTCGAAGGCTGCCTTGGTTATTTTGTGTACGCTAAAAAACTGCAAAATTCAGATTTTGATTAAATTTAAAGGTTTTATTGAATTGTGGGGTATGTAGACAAAGATGTGTAATGTGTTAAAAATGCTAAGAGGACCGAAAACCTAAAAACTACAAAGTGAAACAAATATGTTTTAAGGTGGTATAAGGGATGTTTAAAATGTTGCATAAAGGGTGTCTTGGCTTTGTTCGAGGTAATGGTGTTCATTTTATTTTTTCAATAAAAAATTATGGTTGTCTTGTAGAGGCTGTTTTGGTCTTGTGCAAAATGCGTATTGTGGTTGTGAAAAATATTTTCCAATTGTATGTTGTTGCAAAAGTTTTTAATGTTTTTTCGTATTTAATTAATTTTAGTCAAACAGTATTAAATGTGATGTTTTGTTTGTTCCAAAAAATTGTTAAATATGGTGTAAATTTAAAGTTAAATGTTATATTGAAAGGTATAATTAAATGTATAAATTCGTGTAAATAGTAGAAAACTTAAGTTTAGGAAGACTTCACATATTGAAGTTAGGCAAGCTGTAAAAGAAAGGCTTAAAAGTCACTTGACCGCTGAAAAGACGGTTTTAAGCCTTAAAACTGGGCTTTCAAATGCGCCAAACACGTTGGACGCCGTTGAAGTTCGTACTCTTCACAGTAATCAAATAGGAATTGAAACTATATAAATCAAGTTTGGAGATGCATCACAACATGACAGATAAAAATAAAAAAGCACTTCTGCTTCTTAAAGACGGGACGTTATTTATTGGGAAAGGTTTTGGTGCCACAGATAATGTAAATGGTGAAGTGGTTTTTTCAACTTCAATGGTTGGGTATCCTGAATCTTTAACTGATCCCTCATATAAAGGACAGATTTTAACTCTTACTTACCCTATGATAGGTAATTATGGTGTTCCCTCGAACGCATCAAAATTTGGACTCCCTGCCTATTTTGAGTCAGACAGAATTCAAATTAAAGGTTTAGTTATACATGAACTCTGCCTTGAACCATATCATTGGGCATCTGTACGTACTCTTGATAAATGGTTATCTGATGAAGGTGTTCCTGGTATTTATGGCATAGATACACGTCGGTTAACTAAAAAACTGCGAACCAATGGTACTATGCTTGGTATGTTGCAATTTTTTAACTCAAACGAAGAACCTGACATTGAAACTCTTTTAAATGATTGCCAAAATATTATTGACCCTAACCAGACTGACTTGGTAGGAGAGGTTTCAATTAAAACATCCTGTAGGTATGATATTGGTGGCAAATTGACAGTTGTTTTAATTGATTGTGGAGTTAAATTTAGTATTATACGTTGTCTACTTGAACGTGGTATAAACGTTATTCGTGTACCATACGATATTTCAGCTGATGATGTTCTCTCTTACAACCCTGATGGTGTTCTTGTAAGCAATGGTCCAGGCGACCCTAAACGTAACATAAAAACCATCGAAACTGTTCGTGTGTTAGCAGAAAAAATTCCATTGATGGGTATCTGTTTAGGTACTCAAATATTAGCTTTAGCTTTTGGTGCAGATACCTATAAACTTAAATTTGGTCACAGATCTCAAAATCAACCTGCACGCGATTTGACCAGTTCAATTTGTTATATAACTATACAAAACCATAGTTATGCAATAGACATGGAAACTCTGAAACAGACACCGCTTGAACCTTGGTTTATAAACCCTAACGACAAAACTGTTGAAGGTATAAAACATAAAACTAAACCTGTTTTTGCTGTTCAATGGCATCCTGAAGCTACACCTGGATTACATGATACTGAAGTATTGTTTGATAAATTCAAAAAAAGTATGGAGGTAAAATAAATGCCAAAATTCGATTGGATTCATAAAGTTCTTGTTCTTGGAAGTGGCGCAATTAAAATTGGTGAAGCTGCTGAATTTGATTACAGTGGTAGTCAATGTATAAAAGCACTGCAAGAAGAAGGTATAGATACTGTTCTTATAAATCCCAACATTGCAACAATTCAAACTGATCCTAAACTTTCAGGCAAAGTTTATCTTTTGCCAGTTACACCCGAGTTTGTAGAAAAAGTTATAGTAAAAGAACGACCTGATGGTATTTTACTAGGGTTTGGTGGTCAAACCGCGCTTAATTGTGGTATTGAACTTGCTAGAACAGGTATTCTTGATAAGTATAACGTTAAAATTCTTGGTACTCCAATGGCTGCGATTGAGAATACTGGAGATCGAGAACGTTTTCGGCAAGCAATGTTTGAAGCTAATGTTCCATCTTTGGAAAGTAGATCTGCAACAAGTGTAGAAGCTGGATTAAAAATTGCAGAAGAAATTGGTTACCCAGTTATTATTCGTGTAGCTTTCACTTTAGGCGGTAAAGGTAGTGGTATTGCTCATAATGTTGATGAACTTAAAGAAATAGTTACAAGAGGTATTGCGCAGAGTCGTATTGGTCAAGTACTAATTGAAGCGTATGTTGGTCACTGGAAAGAAATCGAATACGAAGTCATGCGGGACTATGCTGACAACTGTTTAACAATATGTAACATGGAAAACTTTGACCCAATGGGTGTTCATACAGGTGATAGTATTGTTGTTGCTCCTTCACAAACACTGACTAATCGTGAATATCATAAAATTCGTCAAATTTCTATAAATGCAATTCGACACTTAGGCATAGTTGGTGAATGTAACATACAATGGGCACTTAATACCCAATCTGAAGAATGTCGTGTTATCGAAGTAAACTCTCGAATGTCCCGAAGTAGTGCACTTGCCAGCAAAGTCACAGGTTACCCGCTTGCTTATATTGCAACTAAACTAGCTCTTGGTTATTTGTTACCTGAATTACTTAATAAAGTAACTGAAGTAACAACAGCCTGTTTCGAACCAGCTCTTGACTATGTTACAATTAAAATTCCACGATGGGATCTTCAAAAATTCAAAAATGCTGATCGACATGTCGGACCACAAATGCGCAGTGTAGGCGAAGTCATGGCAATTGGTCGTTGTTTTGAAGAAGTATTACAAAAAGCCGTACGTATGCTTGATATCGGAAAAATAGGTCTAGTTTGTAATCCTGAAGATTCTGAACCTGAAACAGAAAAACGCGTTCGCGATGAATTGGCAAACCCAACCGATGAACGACTCTATAAAATAAGCAAAGCTCTGCGCATGGGATTAAGTGTGTCTGAAATTTACCGTTTAAGCGGCATTGACCCATTTTTCTTAAACAAAATTAAAAACATACTTAACATGGAAGACAAACTGCGTAAACTAAATCTCGATGAACCAGAAGCTGTTGAAATTATTAAAGAAGCTAAACGTATAGGTTTCTCAGATGAACAAATAGCTGTTTGTCAAAATACTGACGAGATGAATGTCCGTAAATTCCGTAAAAACGCTAAAATCATTCCGTCAGTAAAACAAATTGATACTTTAGCTGCAGAATATTCAGCAAAAACTAATTACCTTTACATGACTTATGGTGGAGACGAAGATGATATTGACCTCTCTAACAACACAAGTAAAGTTATTGTGCTTGGTGCAGGTGTTTTCCGTATTGGTTCAAGTGTTGAATTCGACTGGTGCGGGGTAAACACTGTTTGGGCGTTAAAGAAAAACGGCATCAAAGAAGCTATCATGATAAACTATAATCCTGAAACCGTTAGCACCGACTATGATGTGTCGGATAAACTATATTTTGAAGAATTAACTAACGAACGTATTATGGATATTTATGATAAAGAAAACCCGCTTGGTGTGATTACAAGTGTAGGTGGACAAATTCCAAATAATTTATCTATAAAATTGACGGAATCAGGCGCAAAAATTCTCGGCACATCAGCACAAAGTGTCGACTTAGCTGAAGACCGTAGCAAATTCAGTGCACTTCTCGATGAATTAGGTATTAGTCAACCACCTTGGAGTAAACTTGTATCTATTGATGCTGCTAAACATTCAGCAGAAAAAATAGGATACCCAGTTCTTGTTCGCCCTAGTTATGTCCTTTCTGGCAGTGCAATGCGTGTGGCTTACGATGAAATCTCACTTGAAAATTTCTTAAAACTTGCCGCAAAAGTTTCACATGACCACCCTGTAGTCATCAGTAAATTCATAACCGGCGCAAAAGAAGTTGAAGTTGACGGAGTTTGCGATGGTAGCAATGTATTAATCGGTGCAATTATGGAGCACGTAGAAAATGCTGGTGTCCACAGCGGAGATGCAACCATGACTATTCCACCGCAAGCATTAAAAACCGAGGTTCAAAAAGTTATCGAAAACTGTACTAAACGCATTGTAACAGCTCTTAAAATCCGTGGACCATTCAACATTCAATATCTAGTAAAAAATGATGTTGTAAATGTTATCGAATGTAATCTACGCGCTTCACGATCAATGCCATTTGTCAGTAAAACACGCGGCATAAACTTGATTGATCAAGCAACCCTTGCAATGTTAGGAAAAAAAATCACTATCCAACTATCTCCTATGACAATTGCTCCACACGTAGGCGTTAAAGTTCCACAATTTAGCTTTATGCGTTTAAGCGGTGCAGATCCAGTACTAGGCGTAGAAATGTTAAGTACAGGTGAAGTCGCATGCCTAGGCGACAACTTTTCTGACGCTTTCAGCAAAGCAATGCAAGCTGCAGAAGTCAACATACCCCCAAAAGACGGAGCAATCCTCATCAGCATCGGTGGTGACCAAGAAAACAAAAAACGAGTCATCCCAATTGCCAAAGCCTTTCAAGAAATGAACTTCCGCATCTACGCCACAACCAACACCGCAAATGTCCTAAATGCTTCAGGTATAAACGTAACAATACTACACAAAGTCAAAGACGCTGAAATTAACCCAAATATTCTCGATTACTTACAACAACAAAAAATCGACCTAGTTATCAACATACCCATTGCTAACTATCAAACAAACTATTCAGACATTCTAACCGATGGCTACATCATCAGAAGACAAGCAGTAGAATTCAACGTACCCGTTATCACCAATCTACAACTAGCTGAAGCCCTCGTTGACGTGCTAAAGAAAAACAAACTCAATGAACAAACTATCCACAGCCTCAACGAATATATGGAAAAAATCCTCTGGAAACAATGGTAAACAACCACTCATTTCTTTAATTAACCTATCATATAAAAACATACTTTAAATTTTAAAGACAGAAAATTGTAAAAACTATTTCTAGTTTTGTTTTTTCACTCTGACTTTTTTATGATTATCTTTGCGTAAATATTATATTGTTTGGGTTGTTTTTTGATTGGTACCAAGGTAATGTTACTTGTCTAATCACGATCAGAAAACACGTACAATTGAAGAAATTAATCAAAAAATCATCAAAGGCGATGCTCAAGTTTTAACTGCTGAAGAAATGAAAAAACTCGTAGAAAGCAGTGGAGTAGAGGTTGCTTTTAAAGAAGTAGATGTTGTAACAACGGGTACTTTTGGAGCAATGTGTTCTTCAGGCGCGGTTATTAATCTTGGTCATTCTGACCCGCCAATTAAAATTCAACGGGCATGGCTTAATGATGTAGAAGTTTGTCATCCCGGAGCTGCCGCTGACTTATTTATTGGTGCAACAAATGCCTGTGAAAAAAAACCTTTTGAATACGGTGGCGGACACATAATTCAAGAATTGGTTTCTGGTAATGAAGTTGAATTACGTGCAACAGCATACGGCACTGACTGTTACCCTAGAACAGCACTTAACACAAATATAACTAAAGATGATCTTAACCAGTTTTTTTTACTGAATTTTCGTAACTGTTATCAACGTTACAATTGTGCAATTAATTGCAGTGACGAAACAATTTACACTTATATGAGCAAACTTTTACCACGCATGCGTAACGCCACATTTTCTGGTGCTGGAGAAATCAGTCCACTTATGAATGATCCTAACTATGAAACAATAGGTTTCGGCACAAAAATTTTCTTAGGAGGCGGCCAAGGTTATATCATTGGTGAAGGCACACAGCATAGCCCCAAAAATTTTAATGGAACACTTATGGTAAAAGGGGATGCTAAAAAAATGAGTCCTGAATTTTTACAGGGCGCAGCGTTTACTCGTTATGGCACATCACTGTATGTCGGTTTAGGAATACCCATACCTATTCTTAACGAGGGATTAGTTAGAAAAACTGCTATTCGTGACACTGAGATCTTTACTGACGTAATTGATTATAGTGTTATGCGTCGAGACAGAACTAAACTGAAACAAGTTTCATATGCTGAACTTAAATCTGGCTCAATCACGGTTAATGACAAACGTGTTCGTGTTAGTTCACTATCCAGTTTGAAAATGGCAAAAAAAGTTGCACAAACCCTCAAAAATTGGATTTCTGAAAATCAATTTACTTTAACAGCACCTATTGAGAGACTTCCACTTGATACCGTTTTTAAACCTATGCGTCAAACACACGAAATTTCATTTGTTTCTACTGTTATGCAATCTGCTGTTACCTGTATGGAAAACGAGGAAATCCGTGCTATTGCTGAACGGATAGTAACAAAATCTGTAAACCATATAGTTGTCATCAATGGTGATGGTAAATTATTAGGAATAGTTACTTCATGGGATATTACTCGCGCTATGGCTGAAGGTAAAAAAGCACTTGTTGATATTGAAACTCGCAAAGTTATAACCGCTAATCCTGATGAACCTTTAGAAAGTGCTTCAAAACGTATGGCACACCATAATATTTCAGCATTACCTGTAATTGATTCTGAACGTAAAGTCTTAGGTATAGTAACATCTGAAGATGTTTCAAAACTGTTAGGGCGGTAAAATTATGACACGCATTCTTGTACGATTAAATGGAATCGTGGTTTCTGAACCTATTGTTTCGGAAGTCATATTGGAAAACAAAGTGTTAGTTGCAATTTTAGCAGCGCACATAAACTCAAAGGGTGGCGAAATTGTTCTCGAAGTTTTAGAGGATGATGTTGATAAAATAGTGTCAGCTTTTCGCCAGAAAGGTGCAACTGTAACTGTACCTAAACTTATTGAAGTAGATACCAACCGATGCTTTAGTTGTGGTTCTTGTGTTGCTTTGTGCCCAGTAGAGGCAATAAATGTAGCTGAAGATCTATCTATAGAGTTTAACAAGGAGAAATGTATTGGAAGTGCATGTAATATATGTGTGGATGCTTGCCCGTTTAGAGCAATAAACTCGATTAGGCAATTATAGCACTAAAAACATTAGTTATGATGGATATCGGGAAAAATAAGTTGCGAAACGAGCTCTTCAAAGAAAATTATAGCTATAAAGACAGTGTTTGCCACATAATAAGTGATACCCAGCAAGGTATAACAGTTGCTAAAGAATCAATAAATCGTAACTATCAAGAACTTGAAAACTATATACGCACGCATCAAATTTTTTTCCACACTTTTGACCCTATTCCAGCACCTGACAAGCCTTTGGTTGCTAAATTAATGGCTTTGGCAGCGCAAAAAGCAAATGTTGGACCCATGGCGGCAGTTGCTGGTGTTATAGCAGATTTAGCAGTAAATGACATGCAAAAAACCGGTTGCAAAGTTGCAGTTGTGGAAGATGGCGGTGAAATCTTTGCCATTTCTGATAGACCAATTGATGTAGCTTTGGCGGCGGGTAACGAGTTATTATCTAAACGTTTTGGCTTTAGACTTGACGAGTTTCCAATTGGGATAGCGACAAGTTCAGGCCGATTTAGTCACGCTTTTAGTTTTGGTGATGCTGAGGCTGCAACAGTTTTTTGCAGAGATGCAGGTTTGGCAGATGCTGCAGCTACAGCTGTTGGTAATGTTGTAACGGGAAAAACAGACATGGGAATTGAAGCTGGAATTAAACTGGGTTTAAGTATTCCAGGAGTGTTAGGCGTACTTATTCTATATCAGGGTAAAGTAGGTACAGCTGGTATCATTCCACAAATAATTAAAATTAAACTCTGAAAAAATTGATTATTAACAACATAAACTCTCAAAATTTCACGTTTTTATAAATTTATCAGCAATCAACACAAAACTATACAAAAATTATGTAAAAACATAAAACACGCGCATAACTACACAATTATTTAAACACTTTCAAAACAAAAAAGTCACCACTCCGTTTGCAACTCCTACAATAATAACACAAACTAACTTTTCCTACCTAACACATGCCAATAATTAAAGCAACACCACCAAAACATTTAACGACCAAAACAGAAAAACCCCCAACCCCCTAACTTAACCAACCTAATATCGTGCTCAGCCAAATTATTATAACACATTGACTTTTTATAAGCAATTACTGTAGTGTAATTAGCGGATGATTAGATTGGTTAAACCACTATCAAACGACAAACGAGCTACCATAATTAAATATATGCAAGAAGGAAAAAACAAAAAAGATATAGCAAAATTGTTGCTTATAGCATACGAACAGTAGAGCACATCTGGAAAAATACAAAAAACAAGGCTACTGCGAACCCGAACCACTAAACTGTGGACGAAAACCCAAAGACGACAAAACCGCCATAGACAAAATAGTAGCAAAAATTAAACAACAACCTGACATAACCCTCCAAGAACTTATCTATGAATTCAACTTATCTATAAGTCAATTTGCACTCTGTAAACGACTATGCAAACTGGAGTTAACTTTTAAAAAAAGGCTCACCATCCAAACAAACAATAACTCCTAAAAGTGGTGGAAGTATACACAATCTATTGATAAACGTAACAAGAACTAAGAACCTGTGTTCAGTAACGCCAACAACATATACAAATGAGGAAACATAAAACATTCTCCACATAAACGATCTTAAGTACATAACCTTTTGATAAAATATCCAGACTAATTCACCCACCCAAAAGTCCACTCAACACCATCTTTTTCAACAAAACCGCCCACTCGACTTTCTTTTCAGAAACATCAATTATCTCACCATATTTCATCCTACAAACTCGACAAAAGTACCTCGATACTCAGCATCACCACACCCACCTACTATCTATGAATACTTGTTTTTGGCTGTTTGATAAACATGGTATCCACTCATTGTGTCGTGGATAGTTGCAGCGTGAACTTTTACAGCAAGCAGATTTTCCATGATGTTAGTTGCAATGTGTCTTTTGTGGTCCTTGATTTTTTTCCCGTCAATGTCGTGTTTTTCGTTTGCGTTTGTTGTTTTTGCACTTTGAGAATCTATTAGTCGATAGTTTGGTTTGTGTGTGTCTTTTGTTTATGTGTATTTTTTGGGCCATTTTGTCTATTGCTTT
Source organism: Candidatus Bathycorpusculum grumuli (assembly GCA_009776805.1). GTDB lineage: Archaea > Thermoproteota > Bathyarchaeia > Bathyarchaeales > Bathycorpusculaceae > Bathycorpusculum > Bathycorpusculum grumuli. Next base: position 17,160 of record WRNB01000001.1, read on the forward strand.
TTCCATTTTTCACTTTTGATGGCTCGTTTTTAGAATGGCCAAGTTGTGTTATGGTTTGGTAAGTTTTTGGATAATAGTTTTTATTGGTGTTTTGTTGCTTTATTTATTAAAAATGGGGGAAGAATTTATGAGAAAAACTCGACCAGTTAGTATTGTTCCGATATTTTTCAGCATGTCGTTGTGGTTGATGCCATTGAAAAAACGTTGGTTTGTAAAAAAATTTAGCCATACATGAGAGGTGAAAAATATGAATATAAATAAGAATGTTATATTTCAATTGATATTTTTGGCAGCATTTATTGTTTTTACTGTACCAATTTTTTATTTAGCATTGTATGCTGATAATATGTTTGGAGCAGCCACATATTTCTTTGTTTATTATGTCGCCGTTCATTTGGTTAAACGTTATATTAAGCGTAAATACGCATTTGATATTTTTCCAAAATTACAAATAAACAGACATAACCTAAATACTTTAAGTATAGAGGGTAGAATAGCGATAGCGGTTGCTTTAGGTTGTTTCTTTGCTATCATAGTGGCAATTGTTGTGAGGGAATTTAGCGGTTTGTGGGAACTTGTGGGTTTGTCTCGAACTGTTGCACCTGTATCTGATCCTTATTTTTGGGTACTTTTTGCTGTCTTATTTGTTATAGGAGCTATTCTCGGTGATACCCTTAGAAAAGCGTTACAAAGCACACGACTATCCTTCTAACGTGTCTTGTCCCAAAATTATTTCCTTTTTTTGTTTATCTTAATATTCACTACTAAACCACATAAACAATTCAACAACCACACCCAAACATCTTCCAAAAAATACTTTTATCACAACTAAAACACATGACCAAAATCAAAAACGAAAAACAACCCAAATGATGCCTAAAACAACACGAACAAAACAACACAACCATAAAATACGTAGCCAACCACCTAAAAATAACCACACAACAATTCAAACAACTCTACACCCAATAAAAAACAACAAACACAGCCCAACAATAGGAAAAAACGTCGGTCGACCCAAAAAACATATGTCCATAACCTGCGCACAAGCATTGCGGTGTAACTTTTTTTGTGATAGCATAGTAAATATTTTTGTTACAAAAACCCTATAAACACATTATTTTTGTAGTCACGCAATAGTTTAGTTCATTGTGAAAAAGTAACCTGCAAAACATGTGCGATGGTTATGGACGTATGGTTTTTTGCGGTTTGGGTTAGTTCTTCTATATACCAGGGTTTGGAGAATCATAGTACTGTTTCTAAGAATTTGTTGATGTTTTCGTTGGTTTCCATGTGTTTGTCATAGTGTGAGGTGGCTTATGAATTTACCCACCTTTTTTAACGAAGAACCAAAAATATATTAATAATACTTTTTACTTGTATAAGTGATTAATGATGAATATTCGGGGTAGTTATTTAGTTAAATTGTTTGTCGGCGTGTTTGTTTTTCTTTTGTTTTTGCAGGTCTTTTTAGTTTCTGCTGTTGAGGTAACTGGGGATTACTGGATAACTAAGAACGCATTGCCGGTTGAACGTGTTCCTATGAGTGGAGTGGTTACTTCTAATGGTCTGATATACGTAATTACTAGTGATGCTATTGATGTGTATAATCCTGTTACAGACACATGGACAACAAAAACGCCAATGCCCACCTCACGGGATCATTTTGGTGCTGCTGTTTATAAAAACAAAATCTATGTCATAGGGGGTTATTGTGATGAAGCTAACGATCGGCATACTGTGGCAGTTAATGAGGTTTATGATGTGGTGTCTGATACTTGGGAAACAAAAACACTAATGCCCTCTGCCAGAGGAGAATTTAGTGTTAATGTATTTAACGGTAAAATCTATGTGATAGGTGGATCAAAAAATAGGTTCGGTATTGAGGATATAGGGTTTGAGTCTAATGTTAATTTGGTTTATGATACAGCAACTGATACTTGGAGTAGTAAAACTCCTATTCCAAGGCAGTTTGTTGGTGTGGCTCCATATATTCGTGAGGGTGTGTCTGGTGTTATAGATGGTAAAATATATCTGGCTTCTTGGGGGACTACGGATATAGCTTCTTGGGGGGCTATTGAGGCTTTAACGTTAATTTATAATCCTGTAACTGACACATGGAGTTATTGTATGCCTATTTCGACTTTCGCATTAAACGCAGTTGGTGGCGTGACTACGGGTGAAATGGCACCTAAGAGGCTTTATGTTGTGGGTGGAAATTCAGATGGTACTTTGGTTCAGATTTATGACCCTGCATCTGATACTTGGGTTATGGGGTCTTCAATGCCAACAGGCCGTAGCGGATGCGGTGCAGTCATGGTAAATGATTGTTTATATGTAATTGGTGGCACAAATTCCAATAATACTCACGTAGTTGCTAACGAAATGTACGTCCCAGAAAGACACAGCTCACCCCCTCCACAACCCAGTGTAACCCTGTCCAACACCATTTCAAGCCCACTGCCTAATTCATCTTCCACAATCATGTATGCTTTAGTCATCATAACAGTTATTATACTGGTGATAGCAGTGACAACATTTACGTTAAAAGGTAAAAAGAGAAAAAACGTTACTTCCATGAAAACATTTGACTGCTTTCATAGTTCTTCTAACATCGACCGCAGTCGATGGCGAAGTCTCTCATGAAAATCTGCCATAGATATCTTGCAACACACTATATTTCTGAAACCAACAACACGACAAAATCAACACTATTTAACTTTCCCAAACGCCGCCAAACAATCAATCGAACACAACAACAAACACCACCCAAACACACGAGCTACAAAAATTGTTTCGCATACTTTTATACTTGACGTGTTGGAATCGCGATACCAATAGGTAAAACGACTATACAAATGGATTTTTAGAGTAAATCGCATACTTAAACAAAATAAGAGTAAAAAACACCAAAAAGTTCTACACAAGTTGAAGCTGAAATGCTTGTGTGTTTTGATAAACTCTTAAAGCTGCGTTCTAGATGTTTAGTGGATTGGTTGGTTGTTGTGAATATTTTAAAGTTTATGGCCAGTTATTCGTAATTCTCGACTTTTTTCTTACCACAATTTGCGATGTTGAACAAGAAGACAGTTGCATTAAAATAATGTTGTTATTTGTGTTTTGTAGTCAAACGGTACTATAGTTTTGATGGTTTGTACACTCGTCTTAGTGGTAATAAATATTTATTACCATTAACACATTAGCATGATATACTTGTTTTTATTTACGAATTTTTGTGGTTTGTGTATGTTTTGAAAAAGTTTTTACAGTTATGTATTTCGGTTTTTGTGGTAATAAATATTTCGGGAATTACGGGTTATTGGGAGGGACTATTTTATCATTGCGATAAAGCGATTGTTTCTATGGCTAATATTGATTTGGAGCGGTTTATCCGTTGTCTAAAGGTGATTTTTCGTAAAATTATTGGTCGTGTCTGGTTGTTATGGTTTTGTGGTTTGGTGTGTTGTTTTTGTGGTGTTGTTTGATGGTTTTTTGGGTTTTGATAAGGTGTTGGTGTTGTTTGGGTTGTTGGGTGTGATGTTTTTCGGGAGTGTTTTGGTGAGGTTTGTTTTGGTGTTGGGTGGGTTTTTGGTGTTGGTTGGGGGTTTTATGGGTTGTGTTGATGTTTTAGTGGTTTAATGGGTTAGAGTTGTTGTGTGATTGTGGCTAGTGAAGTTCGAATGTTTGTTTTTGTAGTGGTGGCTCTTTTTTGTGTTTTTGTGTGTGTTTTTTGTGGTTTTGGGTTTGAGGTTGTGTTTTGTGTTTAAGTGAGAATTTTTGTGTTGTTTGTTTTTTTAGTGGGAAATGTGTTTGAAAAACTAGTGGGTTATGGACATACGGTTTTTTTAAATCTAAACACCATTTGTTTAGGAGTGTTTTGTTGCTGAGGGGGTATGTTTTTTAGTCTTGGTAGTGCTGGTTATGGTGGGTTTATGGTTTGTAAAAAAATGTGAGGTTTAGTTGTTTATTGTGGGTGTTTACATTACTGCGACGCAGTCAATTTGTACGTTACCTGTAGTTATGATTAACATGTAGTTGAATGTTATAGGTGCGATACCGTAGTACCAAGCTCCATTTGAATTATTGATTGAATGTGTTACTACGTGGGGTGGATTATTTCCTGGAACGCCGTAACTGACGTATACTGTCAGTTGTCCGTTGCCTTTTGCATAGATTCCAATGTATGAGCCTTTGGTTATGGTAGTGTTAAAATTGATGATAATTTTTCCGCTGGACGGATGTAATATTATGTAGGTAGTGTTAGTTCCTATGATATTGTTTGGATTACCGACGTTTACGTAGTCGCAAACGCTTTGTGCACAGGCTGGGTTTCGTGTTGGTGTTGTTGGTTGGTTTGTGTTTGTTGTTGTTTGTGCGGTAGCTGGTAGTATGATGCTTGCAAACATGGTGACACATAGTAAAATTGTTATGGTTATTGTTGTTATTTTTTTGTTCATATATTTTTCACCTTCTGTTCTATTTTTTAGTTTGGTTGTGTTGATTTTGGGTTGGTTTTTTTGTGTCTTGTTCGTGATAATGGTTGTTGGTGATAGTTGGGTTAAACATTGTGTGTAAATAAAAAAAGGTGGAAAGTTCGTTTGATTGTTTAGTGTCTACATACTTACGACGCAATCGACATCCACATTACCTGTCTCTGATGTAACTGATATGTGGTTGAATTTTATAGGTGCGATACCGTAGTACCAAGCTCCATTTGGACTATTGATTGAATGTGTTACTACGTGGGGTGGATTATTTCCTGGAACGCCGTAACTGACGTATACTGTCAGTTGTCCGTTGCCTTTTGCATAGATTCCAATGTATGAGCCACTATTTATGTCAGTGTTCATTGAGCAAATAACTTTTCCTTGGCTGTGAAATTGTGTGAATTTTCCGTCTGGTCCGCTGCCTAGCATGTAGGTTGGATTGCCAACATTTACGTAATTGTAAACGCTTTGTGCGTATCCGGGGTTTCGTGTTGGTGTTGTTGGTTGGTTTGTGTTTGTTGTTGTTTGTGCGGTAGCTGGTAGTGAGAGTGTTGCAAACATTGTTATGCACAGTAGAATTGCTATCGGTGTGATTATTAATTTTTTACTCATTTTTTTATTCATATTGATCACGTTTTTTTATTATATAATTAAATACTAATGCCTATATATATATATATATACTTTTCGTTTTATGTTTTTTTGCAATATTGCCATACTATATGGTAACAGTTAAATAGTTAATTAGCCACAATTATAAAAGGGACATGTATGGGAATTCTGTCAATGTCTGTTCGCAGTTTAATGCGAAGAAAAAACCGAACAATAATAGCAATCATTACATTAACCCTTGCCCTAACATTAATCACCATTCTACCCCCAAGCATTAACGCAAGACAAGAACTTACACAAAACGTGCTTGATAATCTAATTTTTAGTGCAGATTTTCTTAAGGATCAGGTTACATTATCAGCAACTGAAATAGAATGTAACTACCCCATAACAACAACAATATCCACGTCTAAAGGTAGCAACCTTCGAGGAGATGGTACACTTATAGATTTGGTGTTGCAGGATATGATGAATGCGTCTTTATGTGATAGTATTGCTGCTCTTCCAGATGTTGTTGATGTTGTGCCCACACGTATAGATTGGAACACAGAAAGCCGACTATATCACATTTATGGCGTGGACGTAAATAATGGTGTTTTTCAAAAGAATCCTACTGTTTTACCTGCAAACATTACTGCTGGTCGTAATTTACAGGCTGGAGATAGCGGTGTTGTTGTTATAGATGAGATTCTTGCTAAGCAGGCTTTTCCTTATGGTGATGGTAAGTTTGAAACAAATGAGGAATACGATGCAGCTTTAGCTGAATGGCAGACTAAAGATTATGTTTATAACGTTGGAGATTTTTTTGAAGTTCTAGGCCACGAATTTACGATAGTGGGTGTTGAGGGTGGTGTTCTTACTTCTAGTACTCATGGTGTTACTATGTGTTTAGAGGATGCTCAAGCTATTACTGGTAATACTGGTAGGGTGTCGTCTCTTAAGGTGTTTGTTAATGATGTTGATAATGTGAATAGTGTGGTTGCTAGGATTAAGAGTTTGGATTCTGATTTGGTGGTTTCTTCTGGGTTTACTCAGTTAAATACGGTTTCGCCTTTGCAGAATCAGGTTGTTTCGTTGACTTTGGTGGCTCAAAACAACCTAAATCAGGTCAGAGGGGTAGGTATAGCTGAGATTGGGGTTAGTGTGGTTGCTGTTGTAGCTGTAATTTTGTTTATGATGCTCTACAGTGTGCGTGAACGCACAAAGGAGATTGGTACGTTAAAAGCACTTGGAGCTAGTACGCGGAGGATTTTGGGACAATTCATGCTTGAAGGCATATTACTGTGCGTTATTGCATCATTAATTGCTATCGCGGTTAGCACTTTTGTGTTGCCTCAGCTCTCGAGTCTAATATTGCCTATTCCAGTACAAGAGGGGCTTAACGTAGGATTTGATGCAAATGGAGCATTAACCCTGTATAGAATGTCTAGTGGAGCTATGCCTTTTCTTCCCGGTGAGGCTCCCCGTGTTATTGGGGCTTCTTTGAGTGTTGGGTGGTTGGTGCTATGTTTTGTGTTGTCGGTGGTGTTGGGTGCGCTTGGAAGCCTATACCCCGCCCTAAAAGCTGCTAGAACTAAACCATCGGAGGCAATGAAATATGAATAACATCAACAAAAACAATAGTAATGATTCGATATTAAAAATTGAGAATTTGTCTAAAATCTACAAATCAGGTAAGCGGAGTGTGCAGCCGTTGGTTGGTCTTGATTTGGAGATAGTTAAAGGTGAGTTTGTGTCTGTTATGGGGCCATCTGGTTCAGGTAAAACTACTCTGTTAAACATTGTTGGTTGCATTGATCGTGCGACAAGTGGAAATGTGTTTTTGGATGGGGTGGATGTTGCACGGCTGTCTGAAGATAAACTCTGCAAAATAAGACGTGACAAAATTGGGTTTGTGTTTCAAAGTTTCAACCTTGTATCCTACCTCAGTGCTAGGGAGAATGTGGAGTTGGCCATGGAGCTTGCAGGCAAATTCAAAGGGCAACGTAAACAACGAGCTTTAGAGTTTCTTTCTTTGGTGGGTTTGTCTGGGCGTGAGTTACATCGTCCTTCTAGGTTGAGTCAGGGGGAGCAGCAGCGTGTGGCTATTGCTAGGGCGTTGGTTAATGATCCTGCTATTGTTTTGGCTGATGAGCCTACGGGTAATTTGGATGTAGCTAATAAGCAAGAAATTATCAAGCTGCTTTTGGAACTTAATGGGGAGAGGGGTGTGTCTGTTGTTATGGTGACTCATGATGAGGGGGTTGCTTCTCAGACAGGTCGTGTGCTTTATTTGCAGGATGGCAAAATTGTCCAAGACAAACAACAAAAAAACAGTATGATAGTAAGTTGAGGATGAGTTAAAGAGGAATATTTGATGATGAATTTAAAGTTGAAAAGAATTGTTGGTTGTTTTAGTATATTTGTTTGTGTGTTTGCTTTCTTATTTGTGGGGTTTGTTGAGGCTACAAGTGTATCTACTGTGTCTGTTGGTGGGATGCCTTATGCTTTGGCGGTGACTCCTGATGGCTCGTTTGTTTATGTTCCTAATGGTGAGGATGTTGCCGTAATAGACACAGCCACTAGTAAGGTGGTGGAGAGAGTGAATGTTGGGGTTAATCCTTCTGATGTGGCAGTATCACCTAATGGTGAGTATGTTTATGTTACAAATCGTGATTTTGATGGTGAGGGGTCGGTTTCTGTTATAAGGGTGGCTACTAACACGGTAACTTCGACAATTGTGGTTGGGGGTGATCCTTTGTTTGTGGTGGTGTCGTCTGATGGTTTGTATGTTTATGTGTTGAAAAGTGAGTTTGTAGATGTTGGTGGGGGGTATTATCAGTCGTTTGGGGTGGTTTCAGTGGTGAGTACGGCTACGCATTCTGTTTTATCTAATATAACTGTTGGGAGGGGACCTTCTGGTTTGGCGGTGTCGCCTGATGGAAATCATCTTTATGTTACAACTGTGGAGGGGTTGCTTTTTGTTGTTGACCCTTCTCTTAAGACAGAAACGGCAAGCATAACTGTTAGTGATGCTGGTCTTAGGGATGTGGTAGTGTCGCCTGATGGGAAGTATGTGTATGTGGTGGGTTTTATGGCGGTTTTTGTGGTGAGTACTGAGAGTGATGCAGTGGTTGCTGTGGTGTCTGATTTGGGAGCTCCTATGGGTTTGGCGTTATCAACTGATGGGGATTATGTTTATGTTACTGAGAACTGGAATAATACGGTGTCAGCTATAAATACTGCTACAAATCTTGTAGATTTTTCTATAGATGCTGGTGTGGTCCCTTATGGGGTGGTGGTGTCGCCTGATGGGAAGTATTTGTATGTGTCTAATCTTGATTATGTTGCAACAGATTCTCCTGTTGTAACGTATGTTGGTACTGTTTCAGTGATTAGTACTGACCCTGACGTGTTTGTGTTTGGTTCTTCTTCTATTTGGTTGTGGGTGGTTATTGTGATGTGTGCTGTTGTTGTGGCGGCAGTTGCTTTCTTAGTGATTATACGTATAAAGTGCAAAAAAACCAAAACAGCTTTTTCCACAAACTCTAACATAAACAATAACGTAATAACCAAACCTCAGCTAATATCTCAATTTTGTGTTTTTGTTTAGTGTGTGGGGTGTTGTTTGTGTTGTTTGTGCGTAGGGCGTTTCGATCGGTTTTTAGGCGGTGGGCGCGTTCTGTTTTAGTGGTTGGGGTTTTGTGTTTTATTTTTGCTTTGTTGGTTTCTATTCCTCCTAGTTTGGAGACGAGTCGGGTGGCTACGCAGCGGTCTATTGATGTTTTGTCTGCTAATGCTATGGAGGTTAATGCTACGGTTGGGTTGGTGGCTACACAGATTAGTTGTCGGTTGCCTGAAGTTTCTGTGCCCTTGTCTGAGGATGATAATAAAACTGTGGTGGTGCAACCGTTTATGAATATGACGCAGTACACAAGCAACATTACAGAGATTCCACATGTTAAGTCTGTTTTTCCTGTGTATGAGACGGAAGTTAATGTGTCGGGGTTTGTGTTTGAGGTTTGTGGTTTGCCTGTGGAGGATTCTTCTTTGTTTAGTGTGGGTTCTCTTATGTTACCTTCCAACGTTTCTGAGGGTCGTAATTTGGAGGTTGGTGATGCTGGGGTGGTGGTGCTACAGGAGCATGTTGCCGACCATTTTAACGTAGATGTGGGTGATGTTGTAAAAATTTTAGGCGGATCATTTCGGGTAATTGGGATTGAAGGTTACACCGCACTTAACAACACCGTGGTGTATGTGGGTCTTGGTGATGTTTGGGTGTTGACGGATAATGTGGGGAATGCTACAAGCGTTAGGGTTTTTGTTGATGATGTTTCAAATGTGGAGGAGGTTGCTAACTGTCTTAGTGTGACTTTTTCAGAGTTGTCGGTTTCTTTTTCTGCGGGGTTGGTTTATTCTGTTTTGCAGACGCAGGGTCAGACTGAGGCACAATTAACTTTGGCGCAGGAGACTTTGAGTCAGATTGAAAGCATGGGTGTAATGGAGTTGGGGATTGTGGTGGTGGTTGCTTGTTTTCTTGTATTATTTATCATGTTATATACTGTGCGAGAAAGAACAAAAGAAATTGGGACGCTGAAGGCACTGGGGGCTAGTGGTTGGTCTGTTTTGGGTCAGTTTGTGTTTGAGGGTGTTTTGCTTTGTTTTGTTGCAGGTTTGTTTAGTGTGGTGGTTAGTGTTGTTGGGGGTTCTTTTTTTGCTAATTTGCTTCTTCCTTCTCCTGTTGTTGGGGGTGAGAGTTCTTTATCTTCAGGTGGTGTGGTTTTAGGTGAGGCTTCTTCACAAGCCATTTCAATAGTTTTAACGCCCGAGTTTGTGTTATTTGGTTTAGGTATTGCTGTATTGTTAGGTGCATTTGGCAGCTTGTATCCTGCATGGCGGGCATCAAGAACAAGACCAGCCGAAGCTATGCGCTACGAATAACCCAATGTCATCAGGTTATCGTTAAATAAGAAAACTAAATTGCACAACTAAACAAAAACACAAAAACATAAACAAACAAAAAACCATGAGTTCATAAGCATTGCACATGTTTTGTAGGTTGTTTTTTCACAATGATCTGAATTATTATGTGTCTATAAAAATATTTATAGTGTTTTTGTAACCAAAATGTTTGTTGTGATGTTACGAAAAAAAGTTACACTATAATGTTTGTGCGCAGACTATAAATATATGGTTTTTTGTTTTAAATAGGTTTTGTTTTGTCATTGGTGATTTCTATTTGTTTTGTTTTATTAGTTTGTTTAGGTAGTCTCCGAAAGCCTTCTAAATATGGTTTGAACCGCTGATACGCCATGTTTAGGGGTAAAAGGTGGGTTTTCGGAGGTTGTCTTTAGTGTTGTTTGTTTTTGTATTGCTAGTGTGTATTGTGTTGTTTTGTTGAATGTTTGTTTTTATGTTTTGTTTGGCGTGTTTGTTGTTTTGTGTGGTTTGAAGTTAGGGTGTTTGGTGTTTGTGTTTTGGTTAAGGAGCCTGCTAGGATGGTGAGTGCGATTTGTAGTAAGTTTGGTGTAGATTTGTCTTTCAGGGTTTTTGTTTGTGGTAAGAAATAATGCGGGAATTATGGTTTATGTGTTTTTTATGTTTGCTTCAACTATGATTCACAAAAACTATGTCCAAAAAAAATTGAACAGAGCGTATGAACTTTAAATTTGGTGAAAAGTTTGCTACAATAATATAAGTAAGTGTGGTGTGTAAAGGTTTTAGTGGAGGAAAGATCTTATGTCTCAACGAAAAATCATTATTATTGGAGCGGCTGGACGCGATTTCCATAATTTTAATACATTTTTCCGGAATAATCTTGATTATAATGTGGTGGCGTTTACTGCTGCCCAAATTCCGGATATAGCGAATAGAAAATACCCTGCTGAACTTGCTGGTAAGCTTTATCCTGAAGGAATTCCTATTTATGCCCAAGATGAACTTGAGTCAATCATCAAAAAATTTGATGTTGATGAATGTGTTTTTTCATATAGTGATGTTCCATACTCTGTGGTTATGGGTATTGGTGCGCAAGTAAATGCTGCTGGTGCAGATTTTTCTTTGATGGGTTACAAAAATACTATGCTTAAAAGCACTAAACCAGTGGTTGCTGTTGGTGCGGTTCGTACAGGGTGTGGTAAAAGTCAAACTTCTCGGCGTGTTGCGGAGATATTGATGTCTTATGGGTTAAAAGTTATTGCGGTTCGTCATCCTATGCCATATGGTGATTTGGTTGCTCAGAAAGTGCAGCGTTTTGCTGATGTTGAAGATTTAAAAAAACATAATTGTACAATAGAAGAGATGGAGGAATATGAGCCTCATATTACTCGGGGGAATGTGATTTATGCTGGTGTGGATTATGAAGCGATTTTGTGTGCTGCTGAAAATGATCCAAATGGTTGTGATGTTATTTTATGGGATGGGGGTAATAACGATTTTCCATTTTTCCGTCCTGATTTGATGATTACAGTGGTAGATCCGTTGCGGCCGGGTCATGAGCTTGCATATTATCCAGGTGAAGTGACATTACGTTTGGCTGATGTTGTGGTAATCAATAAGATTGATAGTGCAGATTTTGATAATATTTTAACGGTTAGGAACAATATTGAGCGTGTAAATCCAAAAGCTACAGTGGTGGATGCTGCTTCAACTATTAGTGTAGATAAACCAGATGTTATTCGAGGTAAGCGGGTGTTGGTGGTTGAAGATGGTCCAACATTGACTCATGGTGAAATGAAAATAGGTGCTGGTATTGTGGCTGCTCGTCGTTTTGGTGCTGCTGAAATTATTGATCCTAGGCCATATGCAGTTGGTAAGTTGTCTGAAACATACAGGATTTATCCAAATATTGGAAAATTGTTACCTGCCATGGGTTATGGTGAGCAACAGATGAATGATTTATCGGTAACTATTGATCGGACAGAATGTGATTCTGTTATTGTTGCAACACCAATTGACTTGGAAAGAATTATAAGAATTAATAAACCCGTTACACGTGTGAAATATAATTTACAGGAAATCGGTCACCCAAACATGGAAGACGTTTTAGAAAATTTTGTTAAAAAAATTAAAAAATGATTTAACCAAATTATTAAAAACATTTTTTAATTGTAATATTTTATTTTCTATTATTTTCTTTTTTTTATTTGTTAAACAGTTTTAATTTATTTAGGTAAAAGTCATTTTGGTTCTAACATGATTTTTAATTTGGATGTTTGTTCGTTAGAAGTTAACTGTTTAATCGATATGCTGATAAATGAAAACGTTAACAAATATTTTAGGTAGAATTAAAATGGTTAAAACTTATAATATTGCTGTCCTTAAAGGCGATGGAATTGGACCTGAAGTTACAGAGGCAACTATAAAAGTTCTTGATATGGTTCAAAACGTTTCAGCTTTTAAGCTTAATTATTTATATGGTGAAGCAGGTGCACACTGTATTGAAAAACACGGTACAAACCTTCCTGTTGAAACCGTTGAAATGATCAAAAAAACAGATGCGTGTCTTAAAGGTCCAATGACTACACTTGAGGAACCTGGCGCGCCAGTTAGTGTTGCAGTTACTTTACGTCGAATGTTTGATTTGTATGCTAATGTTCGTCCATGTAAAAGTTTTCCAAGTATAGAATCTTTAAAGCCTGATATTGATTTAGTTGTAGTCAGGGAAAACACTGAAGGCTTATACTCAGGTCATGAAGCACTTATCGCGCCTGGAGTAAGTGTTGCTTTTCGTATAATCACTACTGAAGCATCAACCAAAGTTGCTGAATACGCTTTTAAATTGGCTATGCAACGTAAAAAACATTTAACATACATCCATAAAGGCAATATTTTACGTGTAACTGATGGTGTATTCAAAGATGCAGTGAAAGAAGTTCAAAAACGCTACCCAGAAGTCATAGTTGACGATTTACATATTGATGCTGCAACAATGCAATTAATCAAACAACCCGCTACATATGATGTTATGGTAACCACAAACCTGTTTGGTGATATCATAAGCGATGAAGCAGCACAAGTAACTGGTAGTCTTGGTCTTGCAGCAGGTGCAAACATTGGCAAAACGTATGGCATGTTTGAGCCTGTTCACGGAAGTGCGCCAAAATACACAGGTATGAATCGTGTAAACCCAATTGCAACTATACTTGCAGGTGCAATGATGCTTGATTATCTTGATGAAAAAGACGCGGCTAAAAAAATCGAAGCAGCAATAGTTGCAGTACTTGTTGAAGGAAAAATCCGTACAGCAGACTTGGGTGGAAAATCAACAACAAGCGACATGACAGAAGCTATTATCAAAAAAATCAAATAGCTTTAACCTTAAATTGAGTTCCACTGCGTGTGGTTAACTCTAAATTATTTCCCAACCCTTTTTTAACAAACCCATTTTCTACAACTACAGTATCACCAAGTTTCAAATCAAAAAACTGTTCAACTTGACTACGCCACACTGAAACCCTCACCGAACCCGTTTCATCCTTTAATTCAAAAGTAAACAACTTTACTTGCTCACCATTGCCCGTGGTTACCTCTTTTATAACATCAACATTTGAAACACATCCTTCAATATTAACAATGTCTCCCTCTTTCAAATCTGATATTTTAATCATGTGATGCATAATTGATTCTATTTGTACAAAACTTGACGAATCAACATGAACTTCAAAATTACCACCTTCTTTCTCTTTAACTTTACCATTAATCAAATACAGGCCAATTTTAGATTTAAGTTGTCCTTCTAACTCATCAACTTTTCCGTTCCACACAACAACTGTAATTTCTGCTGAATCATCTACAAGAGTGAAGCGTAAAAGTTTACCTTCTGTATTATCACCTTTAGTGAACGTTTTCGACCCAAACACCTCTTTAATAACACCAGATAAATGAACATTGTTGAAAGTGTTTGTAATCTCACTTATTTTTGTGGTAAATTTTTCTACACTTGGATAACTAATTTGTGATTCTTCATTAATTTCAATTCTACTTTTGACACCCAGATGCAATTCAACTTTACCATACTGGTCATCCTTTGTATAACCGTGTAAAAGCCTTACAATTTGTCCAATTTGCAATTTGCCGTTTTCAACAATTTCTGTTTTTTCATTCCACAAAACAACGCGTATGATGCTATCTGTATCAACAATCATCAAATTAGCTAACTTGCCACTTTTTTCGCCACTGTTAAAACTGCGTGTTGGAAAAACAGCTACTACTTTGCCTTCAACAGAAACATCATTTAAACCAGAAAACAGGTGTCCTGATGATAAAATTCTGGTGAATTCTATTTGTTTGGTAACTTCAATACCATGTTTTACAGCTATTAATCGTAGAATTGTTTCGTCACCTAGTAAACCGCCTGAGCGTTTTTTTTCATATGTGAGCATTTCTTGAATTTGTTGTTCAGACAGTTCTGGGTGTTTAGCAAGTATTGCTGCAATAATTTCTTCGGTTATCATTTTCTCTTTGTATGGAATAGTTTTTTGCTTGTTTATAGTTTGCGTTTAAATGGTGTGTTTTGCTTAAATTTATTAAAACTTTAAAATAACTATTTTTGGTGTGGTTGAATTTTTTTATGTTGTATTTTGTGTTATTTCTTTTAATTTGGTAGTGTTTGGGTTAGTTGGTAGGTGTGTTGGGGTAGGGTGTGGTGTTGTGTGTTAGTAGTGTAGTGTTAATGTTTGTGGAGTGTATGTGTTGTGGAGGTGTAAAAATTGTGAAATTTGAGGGCAAGTCATAAAATGGATTAAACGATATTTTTTTGAAAAATCAAAAACTTGAATAAATCAACACCAGTTTTGTGTATAAGTAATGGTTTAGAAAGCCTAATTCTCAGTTGGTTGGGGTGGTGTTTGTTGGGGTGGTTTTGTTTGTGTTGTCTAAGATGTATGGTTGTTGAGGTTTGTGGGTGGGTGGGAGTGTTTGTGTGTTTTGCCTAAGAAGACAGGAAATCTATGATTTTTTTTGATTTGCTTAAAATTTCATAGGGGTAACTTTGAAAAGTTACGGATATAAAGATTTTTGGAGCAACAAGGGGCTATTTTGAAAGAATATCACAAGAATGCACTTATGATTAAATGTCAGCCCAAGCAACGCGAACCTGACGCGCCTCAAATGACCCTAAAACAGGATGACCAAAGACTTAGACTTTTTAACCTACTCGTAAAAAAGAAAGCTGAAAAAATGAGAAAAGAAGAATATGTGAAAATTAGGTGAATAAAGCCGTAGAAAATACTTATCGCGTCATAGAGCAGGAAAAACAAGATTATTTGATGTATCGGAAGCAGAGCTAAAAATGGTGAACCCACACGCTTAAGTCTGCTGCCTCGTACAAGGAGAAATCAAACAATAAGCGGAACAGTTAGAAACGCGTTCTCTTCAAGGCGTTACACCCTAAAAAAGTAGTACTGCCTTTGTAGGCGACAATTGACAAACAAATTACCATCTACACAAGGCGAAACAATTTTTTTCCCTTTAGTATCCTAAATTTTCTGAGATAGGCATTATGTTTTATTTACCTTTATAGCAAATCTCTTTTTCAACACCACAAAAACAGCTCCTACAACTATTAACACAATTGCAATCAATAATACATTAACCCAAAAAGACCCAAACAAATCCTGTGTACTGATGAACTCTGATTCAGTAAATAAAAGATACGGATAGCCTTCATTTGTATTGGGGACAATTGTCCAAAGAGTCTTAAAATCCCAATCAACAAACGACTGTTGATCATGCATCTCCTCATACGAAAGAGGTTTACCTGCGTCATTTATTGTATCGCCGCTTATTTTTTGGCTAGAAAGGTGATAACAGCTCTCGGTAACTATTCCACTATCACTATAGCTGGCTAAGCCACCTGCAAAAGTACCAAAAGAACCAGAAGCAGATATGTCGCCTGTGGTATAACTATTTTTTATAGCTATTTCACCAATCCAGCTATAGCCAACTAAACCGCCCACATAAACAGGTAGAGTGCCTGTAGAGGTTGCGGTTATGTCGCCTGTGGTATAACTATTCTCTACAGCTACTCCACCATAGCCACTATAACCGACAAAGCCTCCTGCACAAACATAATCATTACCAGAGCCATAGCCAGAAGAGGTAGCAATTATGTCACCCGTGACATAACTATTCGCCACAGTTATGCCGCCACTACCATAACCAATTAAACCTCCCGCAAAAACACGACCAGCATAAGAAGTAGAGATAGCTGATACATCACCAACAACATAACAATTTTTTATAGATGCACCCCAGTTCCAACCGATTAAACCACCCACAGAATCACCATTAGTTGTTACATCACCCACAACATAACAATTCATTATAGACACTTTACCACCCTGACCGATCAAGCCTCCTGCCGAGCCAGAAGCAGTTAATCCCCTAGAGCTTATGTTTACACCTACATTTTTTATTGTCACATTACTAGTTTGTCCAAATAATCCCGCTTGTTCTCTTTTGCTGCTTTTCAACACATATAGGTTATTTATGCTATGACCTTGACCATCAAAAGTACCTCTAAAATCATAAATAGGTACCCATTCACCAACAAGGTTTATGTCGTTGTCAAGCACATAATGTTTGTCTGCACTTTTCGCTCCGCCTATATCTGCAAGCTCTTCAGCCGTTTGAATGTGCACTACATTTGATTTTGTAATAAAATCTCTAAGACGTGTATGGGCGTTATTTGTATTAGAGTCAATTTCTAAACTTGTAATTGAGCTTCTAAGATGTGGATAGCCGTTATTTGTATTAGAGTCAATTGCCCAAATGGTGTCAAAATCCCACCCGATAAACGATTGCTGTTTTTTCATTGACGCAGATAAAAGAGGTGTACCCACATCATTTATTATAGCTCCCCTGATTTTTTGAGCAGCAAGACGATAACAACTATCTACAACTTTATTGCCAGAATTGCGACCTATTAAGCCACCAGCATAAGCATTATCAGTAGCAACCGAAGTAGTTATGTCCCCAGTAGTATAACAATTTGACAAATTTACAAAGTCTCCACTACTACCAATTAAGCCTCCTGCATAAGCAGAAGNATCACGGTAAGTAGCAGTAGAGATAGCAGTTACGTTACCAGTAACATAACAATTCACTATAGTTGCAACCTCACCACTACTCCCAATTAAACCACCCGCACAACTACCAGCACCAACAGCGGTTATATCACCCGTAACATAACAATTCATTATAGTCACATCACCATTACTACAGCCAATTAACCCACCAGCATTAGCACTCCCATAAGAAGAATCAGTAATTATATCTCCTGTAACATAGCAATTCAGTATAGTTGCATCACCGTGGATATAGCCGACTAAACCGCCCACGTAACTAAAGTTAAAATTAGCATTTGAACCATCAGAATTCATGTTTACACCCACATTTTTAATTGTCACACCATCAACATTAATAAGTCCAAATAACCCGGCAAACATGCTATTGCTGTTTTCTAGCATGTACAGATTGTTTATGCTATAGCCTTGACCATCAAAGGTACCTCTAAAATCATCAATAGCCAACCATCCATCAACAATATCTATGTCATTATCTAGAACGTAATACTTATCAGCACTATCTTCTCCACCGATACCTGCAAGCTGCACAGCAGTTTGAATATGTATAGCATCATCAGGCACACCATTTAACTCTACAGCACCATTAGCATATGTTACACCCATCAAAGGAACTAAACTTGTACACAAAACCACCACAAGAAACTTGAACATAACACTATTGCCTATTTTCATACATAACCATCCATACCGTATAAATTCAACATTTTACAAGTTGTTACTGTTGGTTGTTTTCGGCTCTTTGGTTGATAAAAGAGCAAAACTGCAACAATCGTAACTATGGCAGCAACTCCAATAAGCAAAAGATAAATGTCACTGCCTCTATTTTCGTTAGGCGCGTTATCATTCTCGCCGTTTAAAGCTGTATTTGAACCAATAGATATAACGCCAGTTCCCTTAACAGTGCCAACATTGTATACATCACCATTTTTTGTAGCTGTATTGTCAAAGATAGAACCTTTATTCATATTGAAAGTGCCTTTATTATACGCGCCACCACCTATACCAATAGAGTTTGTCGTGTCTGGACAATTATTGTTACTAATCTCACCATCTTCCATTATAAAAGTACCTGTATTGTACACGCCACCACCTTCCGTAGCGGTGTTGCCAGAAATTACACCACTACCTGGCATTATATCATTTGATGATCTCATCGTAACAGTGCCCTCATTATACACTCCACCGCCATGTGTAGCTGTGTTACCTGAAATTTCACAAACAAGCAAATCAAGCATACCACCCTGCTCAACATACACCCCTCTACCAGTATCGCCTTCTACATGAGTAATAACAATACCATTCCAAAGCGACAAACTCCCACCATTCTTAACAATAATGGTATCCATACCATTACATCCAATCAAACGGTTGCTCACCAATCCAATAAACTTGCCAGCAGGAATTTCAAGCGACTTTTCAAGTTTAATATCATTTGCAATACCAATTATATACCAATCATCTGGAGCTGCACTAATAGCCTCTCTAAGTTCAACCTCATTTTCAACATAAACATTAATCATATTTCCACACCACACCTGACCATTAGTCTCAGAGATAAGTGAGAAAGAAACCAGCGTTATCATAAAGATCAAAGAAACAAAAGCCTTTTTACTACAAATATCGCACAAATTAGAATTAGGCTGAACATTCACGAGGTTATTACTCATTTTTCATGCCTCACACATTTTATTTAAGCTTTTGTTCAAATTAACTTTTTTGGTTGATAAAGAAAAAAAATGTGATGTATGTGTACTGTTATGTTTTTGTTTCTTTTTGTGAATAAATGAGAAAGTCAGTAACAACACAACCAAAGCGTGTTATGTCCCAAATTAAGTGAAGAAATAGTTGTTTTTTACAGAACCAAGTTTATGGTCAGCCAACAACACTTTTATGCATAAGAGACGATTCTGAAAACCTAATGCTTCGCCTGACAAGTCTGCTGCACCAAGTACATAAAGACAAGTGTTTACGCTCAACACGACAAGTATTACTTGCCAGTACACAAAACTCCCTTTCGGCACAATATCATGATAAGTAAAAACATCATCAAAAAATGCAGTCATATCTAGGTTTTAACTCTATAGTAAAGTCCGGTTTTCTTGTAAAACTTCACTTTTACGTGTACTAAAAGTATGTGCTATAATTTCTTAGGTGTCATGATTTGTTGCATGGCACAACCATCAAAATGTTTTTTTGTAGTAAACTTTCTCATATTTCATCCATTTATAGTCGTATTTTTAATGGTTTGTTGAGATTTATATGTTTTAGGTTGAGGTTTGTGTGGTGTTTTTGTTTTTTTAAAGCTGTTATCACAGTGTTTGGGTTTGTGTTTAATTTTTGTGAAATATTGTGATTTTCGTTGTTGTTTGTGGTGTGTTTTAGTGTGTGTTGTTTGGTTTGCGGTTTGGCTCCGTTGTTTGTGTGTTGTGTTTAAAATGTTTTTTGTGTGTTTTGCATTTGAGTCGTGGGGTTTTATTTTTTTTGTTTTCTTATTTTTACAATATTTTTGTTATTGTGGTGTATGTATTTGGTGTCTGTTTTTATCATATTGTTTGTTTTTGTGAGTAATTAAGTATAATCATCAGCTTAATAAACTACTTTGATACGTGACCGAATAGTGATATTTCTATTAGTGTTAGCATTATCATTTTTATCAATCCAACTCCTATAGTATTTGAGGCATATTATAGCTCAAACTAGTTGATGATAATTACAATAACAGTAACTTTAATACTCTATTTACTTTTTATCTTTTCAAAAAACAAGAAAAAAATTGGTTAAAAACCTGTTACTCTTTTTCTTTTTCTGTTTCGTCTTTATTGTGATAAACGTAAAGAAAGATTAACATTATAGCAACTGCTGTTGCACCCATTAAGATATACTGTAATATTGTAAAGTACGCGTCTAAATCCATTAAGATTCACCTTATGTTATCTACACTTTACACACATTTAAATATTTAAAGGGTCGCTTTTTTCCATTCATCCATAAGCATGTTATAGTTCTCATCGCCGGTGTTAATAAGTTCAAACCAGTTTAGGTTCTGCGCGATCTTTTGAGCAAAAAGATGGTAACACATGTGAACCTTCTTGTCTAAAACTCTGAAATAAAAATCATCACAAGTACAAAATTCTGCTTCAGGCATAATTAAATAGTCTCGTTCACGACCAACAACAATCCAAACTATACGCATGCTGGGTTTAAAAAAATATTTTTTAACTCTATTCTCTTTAAGTGTGTCTAATGCTTTGGTGAAACGTTGCCCAAAAAGCTCATAGAGTTTATTTATATTTTCGCCTGAAAGTTTGCCTGACGTTTTAGCTTGTTTACAAATGGCGTTTAAAGTTTCTATTTCAGAGTTATCAGTCAACGGTTCACACTATAATTAATATGTAAAGATGGAGAATTTAGCTTTTTAGTTTAGTTTATGTCAATTGGGTCGCCTTTAGGAATATTTGTCGGATTTAGTTTGGGTATAACAACTTCTAAAACACCGTTTTTATAGGTTGACTTTGCTTTTTTTGCACAAATTTTAGCTGGTAATTCCACTTCTTTGTAATATTTGTGTTGTATAGTATTTACTGCGATAGTTATTGTATCATCAGTTCCATACAATTTAATATCCGTTTTTTCAACATTTGGAAGCTCAGCAACAACATGAACTTCATCAATATTCTCTACTACGTCAACAAGCATTTCGCGTTCCTTTTTTGTTTCAGGTTCGTTATTAATTTTTATATTCTCAAATTTTTGAATGTCTGGTTTACCATTAACACTATTTTTTATACTATACCCATATACATATGGACCAAATTCTTTAAACCCATCTTTATCTTGTAATTTGTGTTCTTTACTGTATTCTTTAGGAATTTTTTCCTGAAAACTATTAAACCCATCTTCCATTATCTTTTCAATTTCTTGAAACATCTTTTCTACGTCACTAAGAAATGACTTCTCAGGTTGTGTACGACGTTTTTTTGGCCATTCGGGGAAATCATCATTATCTTCTGCAGACAAAACTAACTACCTAACTAACCTGTTAATTTTTCGATTCCAATAAATTTTGTGCCCAAAACTATGAAAAAATGTTTTAGTATCAGGTTTTAATCAATCCGAGAATTGTTTCATGAATTTTAGTGTTGCCAGAAGCTACAAATTTTAGAGTCTGTTTTGGGTCTAATTTCACATTAACTGGTTGATTATCTACACCAGTTACCAAACCGCCTGCCTCTTTAAGTATTAAAAAGCCTGCTGCTCCATCAGTGGTACGTAGTTTTCCTCTTATATCTACGAAAGCGTCAGTTAAACCGTTGGCAACATAACATAATTCTAAAGCGTTAGCACCATAATGTCTGATGTGTCTAGTTTGGTGGATTAAATTAGTCAGTTTGGATGCAATATCTGTATCTTTGTAAGTGTTAAGATCCATTCCAAGTACGGCTTCTTGAAGTGATGTTATTTGCGAGGTTTTGATTTTTTCTCCATCGCGGTATGCTCCTTTGCCTTCCTGTGCCATGTAAGTAATGTCATGATGCAAATCAGTGACTAAGGCAGCGTAAACATCTGTCATGATTGGTTTTTTTGAAACTGCAATTGATGAAGCGTAAAACGGTAATCCACGTATCAGATTTGTTGTGCCGTCAATTGGGTCAATTGTAATGTGACATTCTTTTGGATTGTTGCCGTATTCTTCAAAACCTGATTCTTCACTAATTAATGAAAATGAAATTCCATGACTTTGTAATGTGTCAACGATAGCTTTTTCTGCGGCTAAGTCTACCGGTTTCATGTTGTCTCCGCCTGCACCTTTTCCAAGATACGGTTGTGGTTCATTTAAGGTTTTAAAGTGTGGTTTTATTGCTTTTTTAATATTATCTTTGCAGTCAGTTAAAATTTTAAACCAGTCTTGTTGTGAATTCATTTTGCTCTTCCTATTTAGGTGTAATAATGTAACAACTTGATAAAGGCTTCTTTGAATCAATGGTTGTGTTGATGTAGAATTATTGTTTGGTTAGTTTATATTTGCTTTATTAAAAAATGTTGTAGTCTTATGATTTTATAAATAAGCATAATTTGTTAAAACTATGTGGAAAATAGTTTAAAAGATAGTTTAATGTATAGTTATGTAATTCAGTTTTTGTTTGTTTTATTTAGATGTTGTGATGTATCTTTGTTTTTTAAACTAGAAAAACCATCTCGTACCACAATGTATTTAAGTTTGGAAAAAAAGCTACTTAAACCGCATCTTAAAGTGTAAATTTAGGAGTAAAGTTATGTCTGAAGCAAATACAGTGTTGATTGGCAAAAAACCAACAATGAATTATGTGCTTGCTTGCATAACTTTCTTTCATGGTGGCACTAAAGAAGTTACTATCAAAGCGCGAGGAAAAGCAATTAGTCGGGCAATTGATGTGGCTGAAGTTGTAAGACGCAAGTTCATTCCAGGCGTAAAAATTAAGGCAATTACAATAGGAACTGATCAAATTTCGCAAGATGAGAAAACACAACTCAGCAACGTAAGCACAATTGAAATAACTCTCAAACGCTGAACGTTTAAGTAACCTGTCTTTGCTCTAAAGGTACTCCTAAATTACAATAAACAAGGCGATTCAAACATGAAAACCGAACTATGCAGTTTCTGTTTAAAAAGTGGCATGCTATGCCCAAAGTGTTCTGCTAAAGTGAAAGCTGGAGAGATCAGTGAGTTAGATCTTAGAATCGCCAAACTATTGCTAAATATGGAAGATAAATATTCTACACTTCAGAATGTTTGTTTCTATAAAGCAGTTGAAGTTGAAAAAACATTGGCAATTCTTGTCGGACATGGTGATGTACCACGCTTGCTGGGTTACGGCGGAAAAATCGTCAAAGCCCTAAGTGACGAAACAAGAAAGAACGTGCGAATACTTGAATACGGTGTTGATGACCGCAAATTCCTCGAAGATCTATTTGTACCATTTAGCATCTTGACAATAAATACTATATGGCTGCCTGATGGAACAACAGAAACCCGTGTCATTTTAAAACGCAAACGCGGACAACAATTACCTTTCGATTTGTCTACATTGAAAGGTATTGCTCAGAGCGTAAAGAAAATATCTATTCGTGTTGAATTTGCAGATTAAAGGTTGAAGTACCCATGAATATGGATTGTATTGGAGACTGGGTGAGAACACATAGTATTGATAAAGTTTCTCAAGAGATGGATATGCAAAGTGTTACCCTATTTGGTTGGGTTCAAGAAATACGCAACCTCGGTGGTATACGATTCATAATCCTGCAAGACAGCACTGGCACAATTCAGATAACAATACTAAAAAAACATGTAGCACCTGAAATACTGCAAAATTCCAACTTTTTACAAAAACGCTTTAGCATAGCTGTAAAGGGCACAGTTAAAAAAACAAACATGACAACACGTGGTATCGAAATAATTCCAACACAAATCAAACTTTTAAACACTGCAATTGAACAATTACCCATAGATATAACTGGTAAAACACCTGCAAACATCGAAGCCAGACTTGACGCAAGAGCACTTGATTTAACAACTGAAAAAACATTAGCGGTTTTTAAAATCCAACATACTGCATTGCAAGCAATCCGCGATTTCTTATTTGAAAAAGGCTATCTCGAAGTTCATACTCCAAGAATTATCGGTTCTGCAACTGAAGGTGGTGCAGAACTTTTCAACGTAAAATATTTCGATCAAACTGCATATCTAGCACAAAGTCCGCAACTGTACAAAGAACAATTAACAATGAGTTTGGAAAAAGTCTTCGAAGTAGGACCATTTTTCCGAGCAGAAGAATCTCATACTAGACGACACTTAAGCGAATTCACAAGCATAGATATTGAACAAGCATTTGCTAACGCAGATGACGTGATGACTCTTTTAGAACAAGTTATACATTATGTTTTTGTAACAGTCAAAGAGAAATGCGCAAATGAATTATGTACGCTTAAATACAATTTTGAAACTCCACAGCTTCCCTTTAAACGTTTAACTTACACAGAAGTTCTTAACAGTCTAAAAGAACGTGGTGTAGATATTCCTTGGGGTGAAGACATCTCAACTGAAGCATTTCGTGAATTGGGTAAACTTTACCCATTTTTCTACTTTGTAACCGATTGGCCCTCAAAAGCCAAAACTTTCTATATTAAACCACGAAAAGATAATCCTGAAATTTGTGAAGGTTTTGATCTTATGTGGCGTTATATTGAACTTGTTTCTGGTGGAACAAGAATTGAGCATAAAGATCAACTTATTGACAGAATGCAGGAAAAAGGTTTGAATCCTGAATCTTTCAAGTATCACCTTCAAACATTTGATTGGGGTATGCCTCCTCATGCTGGTTGGGCTATTGGTCTTGAACGTTTAACAATGATTCTTACAGGTAGAAAGAATATTCGTGAAGTAACATTGTATCCACGTGATAGAGTAAGACTGTTACCATAAAACTTTTTAATATTATTTTTTTATTTTTGTCTATTTAACACATTTTTTATAAATAAACTATCAAAAGTAAATAAAAACATTGTAAAAATAACGTGTTTAGTGAAAAAACAAACAAATACAATGTATGTGCTAACTTTATTTAGTAATTAATATTAAGCACAGTCCGAAATGTTTGGCAGTGGTTCATGACAGTGGTAGAGCATTTTTAACTTCTTGGCGTTTTGTGAGGTGTTGCTAAGTCCATTTTGCCAATCTTTTTTCGGTATCTTTTTGCATTTTTTTAGGAAAAAGGTTGATAAAATGTTAAATTACTTTATCCACAAAATTATTCTATGTTATTTTCCATTGATGCAGGAATGGAATTCGGATCAACGATTTTAGGTCCATGTATTGTTCTATTTAGTTCCCAAAACGGTAAGGACACACCATGCGATATAAAAAACGTTTTATCACAAACTTTTTATTAAGAAAATAAAACGTTACTAACTAATGTAGCTGGATTAAATATCCAATTAAGTGGTATAAGCCGTCAAATTTTCATGATTATTTGCGTAAATTAAAAAACTGATTACATATACACAAAAAGTTTTTATCAGTACCATCAATAAGGTCAACGTTTTAGTTTCTTCTCCAGTTTTTGTTTTGCCTATTTTCTCTTCCATAAAATATGTTATGCCTATGAATAAACTCGTTAGTTAGTCGTTTTTAGAGTTTTCGTATTGCAGTCGAAATTGATGATTTAATTATAGTTAAGAAAGAAAATTTTGTTGATCTACTTTATAAAATTGACGATATAGTGGGTACTTTATTCTGTGTGTCAATTGAGGTAATCAAATAAATTGTCAAGTTCAGACAAAAGATATATTTGACAGTTAGTGGCTAAAGGGTAGAAGGTAATATTAACATGCCAATCTTAGATCCAGTTAAGAAAACGATTGCTCAAAAAAATAGGTTATACATGAAAATTTGCCGTGACTGTGGAGCTCGAAACGCAGAAACAGCATTGAAATGTCGTAAATGCAAATGTAAGAATTTACGTTGGAAGAAACGAGAAATAGTAAAATAATATTTTTTTATACATACTTTCAAACAGTATGTTTTGCTATTTCTAAAAACTGTTTTCACTTTTATTATTGTTACTGTTTAGGACAGTTATGTTTGCTGTCAGTTCGCGGCTTTAAAGAATTTTAGCGAGTGTTTCAAGATTAAAAATAGTGTTTGCACAACCATTTTTTATTAATGGTATAGATTGTACAGCTATATTCATATTACTTAATAGTGGTCGTAACATCCCTGCCTCTTCGCCGCATGCTATGCCTACAACTCCATCATATTTTGTGTTATTAAAAATTTTAGGGATGCAACTACCGCCTGGTAAAATAAACACGTCGTAACCTTTTTCTTTAGTTATTTTATCTGCTTGATTAATTAGACAGTTTTCTGAACAGTGTGAACAAATATAAGTTGGAATATCGGCATCAAAAACTGCTTTACAGCGACTATCTAAGTACTGTCTTGAACAATGAGGTAGTAAAAGTGCACGTTTTTTGCTTTCTAAAAATTTATTGCGGTCAACAATGTTTGCTGCTTGCATATTTATAAAATCATGAAGCAAAACTACAGCGTCGTTGATGTTAAGTCCTGTTATTTCATCAATTTTGAATTTTTTAATCATGTTAACAGACGTGTTTAATGCTGTCGTATGTATGCCCGTTTGATAGCTCACCGTTGCAAGTTCGGTGAAGAAAAATTTTGGTATCTTGGATAAGTCGAAAGTAAATTTGTAGGGCATATACTACATATAGAATAGCCCGCTTAAAAAAATACCTACGAATTATTTCGTTTCTGTTGGTTATCTTTTGTATAGGTAACCTTTTTGGTTTTTCAGGTATGTGTTTATCTGTTAAATTTTTGTTTCTTTGGTGTAATGTATTTGTTGAGTTGTATTTTGTGCCGCGTTTATTTTCATAGTTAGGGAAAAATTGTTTTGTAAACACATCTTTTTTCTTAATAATTCTTTAGTTGTATAACTTGTTATGGGTAGTCTTTGAAAATTCACGTTTTATGTTTCAAATCAATAAAAACAAAATAAATACAGTAATTGTAACATACAATTTTTCCCACTTCATTTTTATTATTAACGACTAAAAGTTTTTGGAAGTTGCTTATGCACTGTGTTGATCAAAATTATGGTTCAGGTAATTCAAGTTTTTTATCAAATAAATATAGCTTTTTCCTAACTCTTTTTTGTCTACTTTTGAAACTTTAGTAACTTCATTAAGTGTTTTTGACAGTTTGTATTGTTTGCATGTCAAATAAAGTGTTGCTGCTGCTAAACTTTGAATTGAGTGCCCTCGTGTTAAATGTTCTTTTATTGCTTCTTGATAAATAGTTGATGCAGTTTCTAAAACATTCTTTGGTAAATTTAGTTTGTTGGACATTTTTGCGATCTCAGATAATGCAAAAACTAAATCATGATCTGACGCATTTGTGATTTTTATACGCCTATGCCATTTGCGTAATTTGTACATATGAGTTTTTTGGATTACAGGATTTTTCTCGTAATTATCTTTGGTGTGCCAGTCAATAACTGTTTTTGATTCTTTATTGTGTATAGTGTATGTTAAGGGTGTATTATTGGCTGTTTGGTGTTTTAATTTTTGTTTGGTGTTACTTTTTTTTTCTATGATTGTTTGTTGGATGACAAATCCGCAATCCATACAAATAGTTTCAGCGTATTCAGGATCATGTATTTTTCTTATACTGCTACATTTAGGACATGCTTGGGTTTCTATGGTTTCAGTTTTTACAGATAAATTTTTTTCGGATAGTTTTTTACTATCCTTAGTAGTCATACTTTTTGCTCCGTTGTTTTGAGGGTAGTAAATATAATGTTTTGTTCAAAAGGTCTGTCGGATTTTTTATGGTTGGTTTAATTACTGCGTATGATGATGATACGGGGCCGATAATGTCAAAAATTTTGCCTACTGTAGTTAAATTTTCGTCAGCAATTTCACAACCAATTTTTGGAGGGTTTTCTGTCTTTATGATGATATTGTTTGATGGTGTAATGTTTAATACTTTGCCAATTCTTTGCACTTTTATTTCCCTCAGAAAAGCATCGAAATTAATGTAAGTACACATTTAAAGTTTTCGTTTTCTTGGTTGATTAGTGGTGTACCTGTGTTTTTTAGTAGAAAACTTATTTAATGAGAGTCGTTGATATGCTTTTACCTTAAAAAAGGGTGAGGTCAAGAAATATGACAAAACCGTTCTATGTAAAAATTGATGTCCCACAAGAAGTCGTAGATGCAGCCTATGAAGCCCTATCAGCCGCTTCAAAATCTGGTTCAATTAGAAAAGGAACTAACGAAGCCACAAAAGCTGTTGAGCGTTCAATAGCAAAGCTTGTTGTAATAGCTGAAGATGTTGATCCTCCAGAAGTTATTGCACATTTACCTTTACTTTGTGATGAAAGGAAAATTCCTTACGTGTTTGTTCCAACAAAAGAAGCATTGGGAAAAGCAATAGGTATTGATGTTCCCTGTGCGTCTGCTTGTATAATTAAAGATGATGCTTCAGGCTTAATAAAAGAAATAATTTCGCGACTTGATCAGGTTAAACGAGGAACTCAGTGATGAGTAGTAAAGAAGAACGCGCTGCGGCACAGGAAGAATTAGTTCCTGCAGAAATTATACAGGTCATCGGGCGTACAGGCGTTACCGGTGAAATCACACAGGTCAGGGTGCGCATCATGGAAGGCAAAGATAAAGGGCGAATTATTACTCGTAACGTTAAAGGTCCAGTAAGAGCACAAGACATTTTGATGCTCCGCGAAACTGAACGTGAAGCAAAGAAAATCACGAGATAAATATCCAACGGAGAATTATAAGCCATGCCAAAAGCAAGAAAATGTTCATTTTGTGGTAACGATTTCCCAGCGGGTACAGGCATGATGTACGTTAAAAATGACGGCTCCATTTTATGGTTTGATTCAAGTAAATGTAAGAAAAGCAGCTTGAAATTCGGCAGAGATGCTCGAAAATTGAAATGGACCGAATATTATGGTAAAGAAGAAAAAGGTAAAGCCTGATAGGTTTCATAGTACGACATCAACCAACCCTGTTTTTTTATTTTAAAGTTTTAAAAATGTGTTAAACTTGTTTATTATACCGTTTATAGTTGATTTGTTTGTTGGTATTTGAATACGTTTTTTATGTAGCAACGCGAGAAATTTTTTATCATATGTTTGGCGGGTTTAAGTTGGTGTGATTTGTCATTAAGCGATTTTTCACACGATTTCTTTATAATATTTGCTTAATATTCACAAAACTTTGATTTGATGTTTCACTATGTATAGTGATAAATAGATTGTAGTAAAACTTTTAGTCACTTGCTATACCTGAGTCAAACAACATACTATCTTCCTCTGCTTATCTTGATGGTAGATTAAATTGGAATAAACCCTTAAGAGTACATCAAAACACCATATTACTACAAAAGACTAATTGAGAACAGAAAATAACAAAAACCAGAAAACACAAGCAATTTGAAACCTGCATATTTGGTTCTTCACGGATAATTAGTGATTTCGGAAAACTGTGTGGTGTGGTTATTGGTTGTGGGCCGGGTTGTTGTTTGGGGGTTTTAGGTGTTTTTTAGTGAACATCGCTATCACAGCTATAGTGACACCTGCAAAGAGGAGTGCGCCAACCCACAACAAAAAGGATGGCTGAAACACAAAATTTGGTAGCTGTGATTGATTATTATCAGATGTTGTAGACTGACTGGGAATGGTTGTTGTTTGTGAAGGTGATAACGTCAAAGTTCCATCAGTTATAGTGATTGTTTGAATTTTACTCCACCCACTTTCCGCACCAGATGTAATATAACTGTGACCAAATTGTCCACCTGCACTCATTTCATACTCTTTATACCCCGTTACTGCTTGAACACGACAATCTATTTGAACATCACCAGTGTACCTATCTGCAGACTCTGAAATAACCGTATAGTCAGAATCAGACGGAACCATATAGACATCACTAACATAAGCAAAATTACCATTTGGATCAGAAGCACCAAACCCCCATCAGTCTTTGTCTTCCCCAAAATGCCCCTTAAATTGAATTACATAATACAAGTTAATTTCGTGACCTGTTGCATTAGTGTAAGGTGTAAAGGGTTGATTT
The DNA here is from genome assembly GCA_009776805.1 of Candidatus Bathycorpusculum grumuli. GTDB lineage: Archaea > Thermoproteota > Bathyarchaeia > Bathyarchaeales > Bathycorpusculaceae > Bathycorpusculum > Bathycorpusculum grumuli. The sequence continues at coordinate 46,978 of WRNB01000001.1, forward strand.
TTTATTGTAACTTCCAAGGTTTTACGACTTACGTGGTAACCGTTTTCGGTATATGTGTTTTCTTTTCCTGTATATTGATCAATATAGGTTGTAGTAATTGGTGGTATATCGTAAGAGTTGTCAATGAGTTTTATGTTGAATTGGGGAACAGATGGCTTAGATACTGCCTGCACATTTACAGGCGTAATCGTTAGAACCAGTAGACTTGACAGTAACAAAACAACAAGTGTTAATGTCAAAGTTTTATTTGCAGAGTTCATAATTAACACTGGTAGTTGAAGAAATAAATATCTTTACCCAAACCATCCCCAGTAGTCAAAAATTTTTAAAAACCAATATACAATCTACATGATCTCAAAGAACATGATAACCCATGTGATTTTGGAAGGTCTATTTGATGAAGATTTTGTACTATATTTTTGCCGTCTGCGGCAGTTCGTTCCAAAATGGAGCATACTGATTTTTCGTTTATTCACCGCTTTCAAATATGTTCTTCAAGTGTTTGAGTAGGGTGTTGTGTGGGTTTTTGGGTTTTGTGTGTTTTGTTAGATTGTAAAGTTGTTAAGTGTGGATGTGTTGGTGGAGGGTTATTATATTGTTGTGATGTGGTATCATTGGCAAAAACTATGTTTACAATTATACTAAATTAATGTGGATTGGCATTAAGTTATTTTTCGCATGTTGTCTTTATAATATTTGCTCTTGATATTAACAATCTCTGTTTTGATGTTTCGCTATGTATGGTGGTAAATGGAGTGTGGTAAAATTTTTAGTCGTTTGTTATGTTTTGTGTTTGATGTTAAGTGTTGTATTTGCTGTTTACGCACTTGTATTGATTTTATGGCTTTAAAACTTTTATTTTTATTACGTTTTACGTAAAATTTAATCGTTTACTCGTAAAATTTAAATATGTATTTGTGTTACTCATCTCCTACAAAGAGGATATCAAATGTTCACATTTAGCGGCTGTACAACAGCTCTAATAACACCAATGACTGCTAATCATCAAGTAGACTACGAAGGCTTACAACGCCTAATAGATTTCCAAATTCAAGAAGGCGTAACTGGTTTACTTGCCATGGGAACAACAGGAGAATCACCAACTTTAAACTGGGAAGAGCACAGTAAAGTAATTGAAAAAACCAGCGAATATACCTGCAAACGATGTTTTACAATTGCCGGTACCGGAAGCAATTCAACACAAGAAGCAATAGCTGGAACACAACACGCAAGAGACGCAGGCATAAATGCTGTTCTTCTTGTAGACCCATACTATAACGGCCCCAGTTCAATGGAAATTCGCAGAGAATACATCGAACCCATAGCAAAACAATTCTCTGACGTACAAATAATTCCATACATCATACCTGGACGAACTGGAACTCAACTCTTTCCACAAGACCTAGCAATACTACATAAACAATATCCAAACGTACGTTGTGTAAAAGAAGCAACAGGTGACTTGGAAAATATGATATTAACAAGAAAACTCTGCGGAGAAGACTTTGAAATTCTTAGCGGTGACGATGACAAAACCTATGCCATGATGATAAACCCAAAAATAAAGGCAACAGGCGCAATATCTGTAATATCTAATATTACACCTCGTGCAATAGCAGACATGATTCAATATATACTCGATGGAAACATGGAAGCGGCAACCATAATCCAGCAAGCCCTTCAACCACTCTTCAATATTGTTACTGTAAAAACACAAGAATCAACACCTTACGGTTTAGTTACATGTAGAGCAAGAAACCCACTTGCTACTAAAACACTGATGAATATTATGGGTATGCCATCAGGACCATGCAGACAACCATTAGGCAAAATGACACATACAGGTATCCAAACTGTTTTGACAAACGCTCGCAAAATCTATGAAGTAAACCCGCAAATACTTGAACCAATAGCTGATTACTTTGATGTAGATCTCACAGAACGTTTGTATAACGAAAAATACCTATCGGGGTTGACCTATGCTTAAACTCTGTGTCGCAGGCGCCGCAGGAAGAATGGGTATAGCAATTATCAAAACTGCCTACTCTAAAGGTATTCAAACAGTTGGTGCTATAGAATCTTTAAATTGTCCTGTTGTAGGAAAAACTCTCAGAGATATTGGAATATCTGACCAAGACACAAAAATATTGAGTTGTGATCAACTTGCAAGTGCACTTTCAGATGCTGATGTTTTCGTCAGTTTTACATCCCCAATAGCTGACTTACAAAATATTCCAATAGCCGTAAATCAAGGAAAACGTGTAATTCTTGGTACCACTGGCTTTACATCGGAACAAAATTCTACAATTATCAACACACTAAATGGAAAAGTCCCTGCTGTATTTTCTCCAAACTATAGCGTAGGTATAAACATCTTCTTCAAATTGGTAGATATACTCAAGGTTTTTCCATCAGAATACGACTTTAGCATAAACGAAATTCATCACACAGGCAAAAAAGATGCTCCAAGTGGAACCGCTAAAAAACTCGGGGAACTCATTTCAAATATGCGAAATTACACAAAAACCATTACAGGACGAGACGGTATGAGTTCAAGACTGCCTGATGAAATGGAAATCACTTCAATGCGAACAGGAGGCGTTTCTGGTATTCACACACTAACCATTGCAGGACCACATGAAATGCTACGGATTGAACATACAGCATTTTCCCGTGACACACTTGCCCAAGGAGCGGTTTATGCAGCTGAATGGTTAAGTAAACAAAACGTGCCTAAAATATATAGCATGGCTGACGTTTTAGGACTAACTTAATCAGTTTTTTTATCCGTTAACTTTTTTTATTAAGAACATATACAAAATAATAACATAGGAAGAATAAATATGTCGGTGAAACGTAAAGTCGCCATTTTAGGTGCAACTGGGGCCGTTGGACAACGGTTTATACAATTACTACAAGGGCATCCTTGGTTCCAAATAGAAGTACTTGCTGCATCAGAGCGGTCAGCAGGTAAAAAATATAAAGATGCATGTCCTTGGCTTATGGAGACAGAACTGCCAAAACAAATTGCTGAAATGCCAGTTGTAAATGCCGATGTAGAGTCAGTAGAACAGGCTGGATCGGTAGATTTAGTGTTTTCTTCACTTCCAGGCGATCTTGCTGGATCAGTTGAAGCACAATTTGGTGCTCTTTATCCTGTTTTCAGTAAAGCAAGTGCTCATCGTATGGACAAAGACGTTCCTTTAATTGTTCCAGAAATTAATCCTGATCACATTGAAATGGTTAAGATTCAACAAAAACTACGTGGTTGGAAAGGTTTTATTACAACTGACCCTAATTGTAGTTCAATTCAACTTGTAATTACACTAAAACCTCTGATGCAATTTGGTCTAAAACAAGTTATGGTGACTACAATGCAGGCATTAAGCGGTGCAGGTTATCCAGGTGTTCCTTCTTTAGACATTCTTGATAACGTGGTTCCTTTTATTTCAGGTGAAGAAGAAAAAATGGAAATAGAGTCACTTAAAATTTTGGGTAAATATGATGGTTGCACTGTGCAAAATGCTGAGTTTCAACTTAGTGCGAGTTGTAATCGTGTAAATGTTGTTGATGGACACTTAGAATCCGTTTTCATAAAACTCGAACAAAATCCGACTATAGACGAAATTGAAGATGTGTTAGCCAAATTTCAAGGTGTTCCCCAAAATCTTAAATTGCCAAGTGCACCAGTTAACCCGATTGTTGTACAGCATGAGAAAAATCGTCCTCAACCTCGTTTTGATCGTGGTGCAGGCAATGGCATGAGTGTTGTAGTTGGCAGAATACGCAAGGACCCAATTATGACTTTTAAATATACGTGTCTGGGCCATAATACCATTAGAGGTGCTGCAGGTGGTGGCATTTTAAGTGCTGAACTGTATGTTTCTAAAGGATTGGCTTAATTTGTATGTTATGACAACAATGTTTGGTGTGATTGATGGTTAAACGTAAACTTTGTGAACCCTTAAAAGAATCCAAAGGTAGTTTGTACTTTGATGGGTTTTCAGTTGAAGAATTAGCACACAAGTATGATACCCCACTTTACGTGTTAAGTGAGAAGCGAATTCGTGAAAACTATAATCGATTATATGATGCTATAGCGAGTAAATACAAAAATGTACGTATTTATTATGCTTGCAAGGCAAATACTAACCTTACGGTGTTAAAGATTTTACAATCTGAAGGTGCATATCTCGATGCGGTTAGTCCTGGCGAGGTTTTTATGGGTTTAAATAGTGGTTTTACTCCAGATAGCATTCTTTTCACAGGAACAAGTGTTCGAAATGATGAGCTTAAGTTTCTTGTTGATGCTGGTATAACAGTAAATATCGACAGTCAAAGTGAACTTGATCGTTTGCTTAAAATTGCTGTTCCTTCAACAATTTCTGTACGTGTTAACCCAGAAGTTGTTGCTGGACATCATGATCACTGTATTACTAGTGGACCGCAAACAAAATTTGGTTTATGGGAAGAAGATGCTCTAAAAGCGTATGCTACTGCAAAGAAGGCAAGAGTTGAACATTTTGGTATTCATATGCATATTGGTTCAGGTATTTTAGATTTTGACCCATATGTTCAGGCAGTGGAGAGACTTTTAGGTATTGCTAAAAGAGTTCACGATGAGTTAGGAATAGATTTTGAATTCATTGATATTGGTGGAGGTATTGGTGTTCCTTATCATCCAAATGATGATAATTTTGATTTATCGATATTTGCTTCTAGAATAGTTTCGTTGTTTAAATCTAAAGTGAATGAATATCATTTAGGTAAACCATTTTTGCACATTGAACCGGGTAGATATCTTGTTTGTGATGCAGGTATTTTGTTAACTACTGTTAACACGGTAAAAGTTACTCCTCATCGCAAATTTGTTGGTGTAGACTCAGGGTTTAACACGTTAGTGCGTCCAACAATGTATGGGTCTTATCACCAAGTTTTGGTAGCTAACAAATTAAACGATAAATGTAGTGAAGTTTTTGATGTCGTTGGTCCAATATGTGAGTCAGGTGATATTTTAGCTAAAGATCGTGAATTGCCACTGGTAGCTGAAGGTGATGTTTTAGTGGTTCTTAATGCTGGAGCTTATGGTTTTAGTATGAGTTCTCAATATAATTCTCGTCCACGTGCAGCTGAAGTTATGATTCGACAAGGTAAATCTGTGATAGTTAGAGAGCGAGAACAGTTCCAAGATTTGTTAACAAGTCAACGAATGGTGCAACGGTGTGAGTAATATGCAATTTTGGAAAATGCATGGATTAGGAAACGACTACATTGTGATTGATAATCGTGATGAAAATATATTCGACAAAACCATTTCAGCTTTAGCTAAGCAACTTTGTACGCGTAGATTTTCAGTTGGTGCGGATGGATTGTTGCTTGTTTGTAATTCAAATGTGGCTGATGTAAAAATGCGGATTTTTAACTCTGATGGTAGTGAAGCAGAAATGTGTGGTAATGGTATTCGTTGTTTTAGTAAATATTGTTATGAAATGGGTATTATCAAAAAGTCAGAGTTTAAAGTTGAAACTTTGTCAGGCATAAAAAACATTGTTTTAACTCTGCATGGTGATCAAGTCCTAACTGTTAGGGTTGATATGGGTGCACCAAATTGGGATCGCAAATCTTTACCAATGACTGGTGAGGGTGTTTGTATAAATTGTAATTTAATTGTTGATAAGGTAATATATAACGTAACTTGTTTATCTATGGGTAATCCTCATTGTGTTATGTTTGTTGAAAATGTTGATAAAACTCCAGTTGAATATATTGGATCTCTTGTGGAAATTAATGAGGTTTTTCCTAAACGTACTAATGTAGGTTTTGTACAAGTGATAGGTAAAGACGAACTTAAAGTACGTGTTTGGGAACGTGGTTGTGGCGAAACTCTTGCATGTGGTACTGGAACTTGTGCTGCTGTTGCGGTCGCAAACAAACTTGGTAAAGTTGGTGACAAAGTTACTGTTCACGTGTTAGGTGGCAACTTACAGGTTGAAGTTGGTGAGCATAACCTGTTTTTAAGTGGTGCTGCAGAAAAAATTTACAAAGGAACTCTAATTGGAGAAAACTATAATGAACTTTGAATATGCCGAAAGAGTTAGACGGTTACCTCCGTATCTATTTGCTGAAATGGAAAAAATTCAAAAAGAAAAGAAAGCTCAAGGAATTGACTTAATATCTTTGAGTATTGGTGATCCTGATCTTCACCCGCCAGATTTTGTGATTGAAGCGTTGGCTAAAGAAGTGTCTAACTTGAAGAATCATAATTACTCCTTTAGTCAAGGTGAACCCGATTTTCGAGAAGCAGTGTCAGTTTGGTGTAAGACCCGTTTTAATGTAGATGTTGCACATGACCAAGTGGTTGCGTTGTTGGGTTCTAAAGAAGGTCTTGCAAATATTGCTCGTGCTTTTATTAATCCTGGTGATAAAGTGCTTGTGCCTAATCCATCTTATCCAGTGTATGCTAATGGTAGTACTATTCTTTGTGATGGTACAGTTGTGCCAATGCCGATGCTTGAAGATAATAATTTCCAACCAGATTTGGATGCAATTGATGTTGATAATGCACGTTTGATGTTTCTTAATTATCCTAATAATCCTACAGCTGCGGTTGTTGATAAAAAATTCTTAAAAAAAGCTGTAGATTTTGCTAAAGATAATAATATAATTCTTTGTTATGATAATGCGTATTCAGAAATTACGTATGATGACTATCGTGCTCCAAGTATTCTTGAAGTTCCAGGTGCTGATAAAGTTGCAATTGAATTTCATTCTTTGTCTAAAACTTTTAATATGACTGGTGATCGAATTGCGTTTGCTGTTGGTAATAAACAACTTGTTGCTGGTTTAACAAAAATTAAATCTCAAATTGATTCTGGACCGCCAGTTTATATCCAAAAAGTTGCAACCACTGCTTTAAGTGTTTATAAAAATTGTGGTCAACCAGAATTTTTGCGTAAAAATAATCAACTTTTGCAAGAGCGGCGTGATTTACTTGTTAATACGTTGACAAAAATTGGTTATCCATGTAAAGTGCCAAAAGCAACTTTTTATGTGTGGGTTAATTGTAAAGGTGATTCAATGAAGTTTGCTGCTAAATTGCTTGATGTTGGTGTCGCTGTAACTCCAGGTGTTGGTTTTGGTAAATATGGTGAAGGGTATATACGTATTACGTTTACTCGTCCAAAAGAGCGTATCAAAGAAGCTTGTGAGCGTATCGCAAGTGCTTTCTAACATTTTTTATATGTGTAGATGGTTTTTAAATTGTTAGCTCTATAGTGTTTATGGTGAGGTGAGGTAGGTTTTGTTGGGTTGTAGGTTTTAGGAGTGTTTCAATATAGTTGGTGTTAAATGTTTTTTTGTTGTGTTGTTTGTTTGTTGGTTGGTTGTTGTGGGTGAAGTAGTGTGGTGTGGTGGTTGTTTTTTTGTGGTGTGAATTTTTTGTCAAACTGTGTTGTAGTGTTAGTTAGAAATGAATGGTGATAGTTACCTTTTGAGGTATGTCACATTTTTTAGGTATGCCATTTCTATGCCTTCTTTTTCAAAAGCTTCTCTTATAGCTAAATTAATTTCTTGTTGGACTTCAAGGTAACTGCCATAGTCTGGTGCGTGGACGAAATAGCTGATGAAGAATTTTAGGCTGTATTCACCAAATTCGTTAAATTTTACAAATTGCGGTGATGCTCCTTTAACGTTTTTTATTATCTCTGTGATCATTGGCGAAATTTTTTTAAGCTTCTCATTTGGTGTATCGTAATTTACGCCGATGTTGAAGACTATTCTTCTTTTTTGTAGTTTTCTAAAGTTTCTAATATATATTGTAGAGAGTTCTTTGTTTGAAACTACTAATTCTTCGCCTTGTAAGAGTTGGAGTCTTGTGGTTAGGATGCCAATGTTTTTAACTGTTCCACTGTGTTCATTTATGTAAATGTAGTCGCCTATTTCAAATGGGCGGTCAATGTAAACGTAAATTGCGCTAAATAGATCGCTTAAAGTGCTTTGGAGTGCGAAAGCTAAGATGATGCCGCTGATTGTTGCATTAGTAGCTATGGATTGCCATAGTCCTGTTAACCCTAACAAATTTGTAATTGTTAAAGCTGCAATAATGAAAATGATTGCTGTTATAACTTGTTTGATTACAAACGTTGCATGTTTATTGTTTTTTCCACTTTTTTGCGTTGTTACATCTGCAATTTGATCAATAAAAATTTTTGCAACTTTTGAAATAGCATATGCTGCAAGCAATATTTGTATAATTAAAAATAAACTATCTAATACATAATTGTACGGTTTAAGAAATGACAATGGAGACACTGAAAATCGGATAACTAAAATTCCAATTAAAATTATCATAACCGTTTTCATAGCTTTCGCTATTTTGTCATCCAAGTTTGTCGCAGTTTTTGCTGTCCAACGATTAACATATTTGTTAATAATAGTGTACGAAACTAAACCTGCTAATCCAATTATAATGAATATTAAGGTTGAAACCAAAATTTCTGCACTCGTAGCACTAATATTTAACGTTTTTTGAATTGTACTACTTAAGCTAGCAATAGCTGAGGCATTAGTGACAGTTTCATCTAAACTCATTTAACTCAAAATCCTCTCTTTAATATTTCTTGAATTACAAGGATTCAGAGCGCATTAAGTAACTCACATAAATAAACATCTTTCTTAATAAATGAAAAAAAAGATTGAGTAGCTACCTTATTTTGCAGCAGCTTTTGCAAGTTTTTTTAGAATGGCTTCTTTTGCTATAGTGTAAGCAATTGAATAATCAAAAAGCCCCTGCGCTTCAGACGTTGCACGAGTAATCATTTCTGTTTCAGTTTTAAGTTTTAATTTACCAATTGATAAAGCACCAATCCCAAAAACACCTGGTTTTAATTCGATATTGTCATCGTTGGAACCTAAACCTTCAACACCTAAAGGTTTAATCGCGTTAATATCTGCAATAATTTTACATTTTGTTGCCGAATCGATATCTGTTTTAGTTAACAGTTGTACTCCGCCTGCACCTGCTGCAAGAATAATTTCAGCATCACGTATTGCGTCTGTTGTTTGTTCTGGTTTACTAACTTCAACAACTTTGACTCTTTGTGCACACACTTCACTGTTGATTTTGTCAGCAATAACTTGACCTTTGGCAAGACTGCGGCTGGTGATTGTAACATCTGCTTTTTCTGCAGCATAAATACGTGCAGCTGTTTGACCAACTGGTCCAGTGCCTGCAAGAACTGTAACTTTTTTGCCTTCAAGAGAACCTAAATTTTTTTCCATAGATGCACCAAATGTTTTTGCTACTGCTGCTGCAGCTGTTGAATATCCTCCTCTTGGATCAACAATAATACTGTTTCCCCATGGAGCTGACTTCATGGCATTTTGTGTTGCAGCGACAACTTTTTCTACTTCTTCAAAGTTACTTCCGTTGATGAAAATTTTTGTGTGAGCCGCACCTACTGGACCACGTGGGAACAGTAAATCAAAGACAATCTTTGGAGCATCTTCGCCTGTTACATTTTCATACTTAAATATCATGGAGTCTGGAAAACAATCAACTGCTACTAGCAAGTCAAATGGACTGCAATATTTATCTGTATCAAGAAAAACGAAAACTGTTTTGTAATTTTGTTGTGCCATATTTTTTACACCTACTCCTCTTGGAATGTAGTTTAACAATTTAAGAATTATCTACAAACAATAACTAAAGAGACAAATAAACAAGTAAATTAAAGCTATACACTATTTGTTATGATGAACTTGATTAACGCGCCAAGGTTGACAAATTTGACAGATTATTTTTGTTTGATTATGGAAAATATGGCGTCACTACATTTTAGTTTTGTTTTTACTTACTCGGTTTAACCGAAACCAAAAACGAACAATTTTTCTGCACACTTTACAAATAATTTTACTTGTAAGATACTAACAGTCTACAAAAAAAGAATGCTATTTGACATGTTGGTTCAACAAAGAGTGATTATTGGGAAATAGTGAATAACAATGAGGAACTTGAAGTATAATAGTTTTCTTGTTCAAAAATTTTGGTTAAACCTGTAATTGGTTTTGACGTCGTTAGGGTATGTTACTATGTTTGAGTCTATCATTTTATAAAACTGTTTTTATCCTGAAACGTAACCTCACAAAATGTATAAAGGAATATTGTAACCTGAATTCCCGAAAAAATTTTAACCTACAGGAACCGGCAAACCAAACGCCTCAAACAAAACCCGTTACAGCTTAGGTTTACTATACTAGAGTTTCTTATTACGTTATAATAACCCCTGAAATCATCTAATAGATGTTATAGTGACATTTTATCCAACAATTGGCAGCTCCTTCACTGTACATGCATGGGCTTGGATTACTTCAACTGGCAGTGGTGGCGGCTGGGAATATCTGTAATCTGAAAAATAACTATAGCAACGTTTTGTACATTGCTATGCATTTTTCTCTTTTTTCCAAAGTTAACACGCAAAAGAGTTGGTGTGCATTTAAATCTCGGTGAAAATATGCGTCTTATTATACGCTCATTTTCCGCTAAGACGCATCTTTTTGTACCATTTTTTGGAAAATAGTGCCACAAATACACGTATGTATCTGTATGTTTACACATGTTACTATTGTCTTTGTATTTTGTTTTATTTGTTGTGTTTTGTTGTTTGGTTACAGTAGTATTGTGATTGTTGGTGTTGATTGATGAAGTTGTGAATTGGAGTCTGTATTTGATGAGTTAATGACACGTATCGTTGGTTATATTTACCATGTTTACAGTTGTACAACTAAATATGCACCTTTTTCTTTATCGATACCACAACAAGTGCCAAACCAATTATTATAACTAAAACAGCAACAACAAAACCCCACAAAGTATCCGAAGAATTTGACTGCTCAAAGGATTTATCCAAAGGAAATTCAGGGGTACCTAAATGACCTGTTTCCCAACAATAAGCAATCTCACCAGTATCCCCCCAAACACCAACCTGAACACCGTCAATGTTATCTATATTTTGGTTAAAATAAAATCTGGCCTGCCACATAGGATAAAGAACCAAAGCATCCCTGTCTTTACTATAACTTGTACCCACACCTTGCTCAAGAAGTTCATTATTTAAAGGATTATTATACAACTGCCCCGGAATCATGTTAAGACCTATGTCAGACCGCTCCAAATCCCACTCAATATTAACATCATTCTCACCTAACACAAAGAAAGTGTCACAAAATATTTGAGCTACCTCAAAAGCAAAATCCGTAAATTCTGCTTTAGACAAAGTATTCACATCACAAACACTATAAAGTCCAAAAGTATCACTAAAAACAATATGATCATCAGTAATCTCTATTGACAAAGACTTGTTTGGAAGCTCAACACCATTAGCAATGCTGCCAAGTCCAAAACTCTGTTTTGACACATAAAGTGACAGATCATCTGAAGACACTTTTGTTGGAAGATTACTTGATACTGTATTAAATAAATCTAAACCTGCGAACTTGTCTACAGTAAATATGTCATATTTTTGTGCAAAATCCATGTATCGCTCAAAAAAACTCTGCAACTCTCCAACTGAACCCTTAAAAGGTTCTATTGCATAATGAAAAGAAGTGTCAGCACGGATGTTAACCCATTCTGGAAAACCATTATAAAATTCACTCATCACAGTTACTACATCACCTTTTGTGTCAACAAGCCAAAAACCACACTGTTCTACCTCAACAGTTTCACCATATCTATAGGTTGTACCATAATAGGTGTGGCCCTCCATTTTATCATACTTTGATAAATCAAGTCCGATGACATCTGTTAGAAGAGCAGGTAATTTTTCCTCAGCAGTAAATCCGCTAACACCAACAACACCTCTGCTACAAACAGAAACAAATAAAGAACAAACTAGCAAACTTAGTATAAATGTTCCAACAATTTTGTATTTTCTCATTATAATACACCTTCAATATTAATTTGGTAAGACCATATTTCCTTTGCCAAGTACTCGCAGTTTACAATAAAACCAATAATTTGGGAAATCTTGACTGTTCATCCATTGACCAGTATTAAGTATTGAACTATTAAAATTATAGTCCGTATTAGTTCCTGATACCTTTCCAAAACCCATTTTCGCAGCATAATCAAGTGAATCTCTTATTGTTTGATGAGCACCGTTATTTTCATAGCCTAAGGCACACCTGTAAAAATAGTACACAAAAAACAGGTACTCTAAACTAGTGCTGCTGTTAATAGCAGGCGGTTTATCACCCATGAATGGCGAAGTATTTTCCCAACCTATGTACGTGTAACTACCTGATGTACTGCTATAACCATTTATATTCATGCCAGTGGTGCCAGTCCAAGCATAAGGCATCCCCACACTGTTATAACCAATATTAGGTCCAATCATCACTAAATGGTTGTAACCATATTGAGTATTTGGATTACTAGGTGGTGGGTTTGTAGGAGTTGGAGCAGGCCAAGTAACTCCTGAAATATTCTGCCAAGCACCATTATTACCCCAATAAAGACCACCATTACCACAAGTCCACATAAACGTAAAATAGTTCTTACTATTCCCATAAGAAGTAGCGTGATTATATATCTCATAATCAAAAACATAAGAGTTAGTTACATTAGTAAAACAACCAAAATACCCGTAAGGAGATGGCGAGTTAGGAGCAGATGGATGATTAAAATCGCCAACCCACCAATTTGTTGACCAGTCAAAATTATAACTTGGATTAGCAACTATGTCAAGTACATTATAAACGTTAGTGGTAGTTGTTCCACCTCCTGAAACTGTTCCACCAGCATAATTATTCAGACGCTCCCAACCATTACTACCACTAGTACTGGGAAACATGTCATAAATTTGATTGCTTACAGTTTGCTCTCTGACATATTCTGTTGAATTATAACGTGACGTACCGTTTGCATAATTTAAGTTATTTAGGTTGCCCCATGTAGCAGATAATTTTTTTGCACTTACTGGTTTAACATCAATAATTATGAAAGAAGTTAATAACAATGCGGTTATAAGCAGATAAACACCAAATTTATTCGCCAATTTTACTCTCCTCGTATTTAATCTCCTTTTGACAATTCAAAACCATTTTTTTTAAGATACATGTCTATAATATAACTATTTTGGCGCAGCGTCATAAAATACTTTGCAGCAGTTCCGAAAATGTGATTTGTTGAGTAGTTTCAGCTCTGTTTTTTCTTCTAAACGACACAAAAGTCAACTCTCACACACCATTAATAACAATGACAAAATAAATCTAACAAAAAATAAAAACAACAAAAACCACGCAACAATATACCAACCAACAGTTAAGAGTACTTAAAAAAACAGTAGCAATCAAAAAATATATAAAAATATATAATAAATAGAGAGAAATTAGGTACACTTAATATTTTAAAACCAAAAATAACGTTATAGTGTAAAATTAAGTAAATGAATCTCTGAAAAACTATAGGCGAGGATCATCTATTTGCTCTTTAAGCTCTTGAAGGGTGTAACGGTTAGCGTCGATATCTGAGTGGTAAAATACAAAAAGATCATCAGCAACAAAATATCCTTCGTTAATTTCTATGTCGCGACCGTATTTTTCAAAGTCAAAATAGTCATACACTGTTAAATTATTACCTAGTTTGCATTGTTCAAGAGCTTTTTTTAAGTCAGAATTAATTTCTTCTATTATGGCGTAGCCGAGTTTTTCTTCTTTACTTCCCCAAGGCAACCTCCGAAAACCTCTTAACTAGCATGTACATTATATGCAATAAAGACAAAGCAGGGAAACACGTATGGGCCAACTACACTTATTTGGAATACAAACACAACTAGAGACACCCTCCGAAAACCTAATTTTTCCAAAAATTACATGCTAAAAACCGTGCAATTATGTTGCTTGTTTTTCTGAAATGGGGTTTTAGGAGGTTGCCTATGTGACAAAAGTAAGTTTAACTGTTATCGTTTGTCAGTTTATTTTTTTTCTTTACATATTCTATTTTCTAGATGTAAAAAATAAAACTACCCCGCTAATTACTACAATTACAATTACAACACCTACCCACATAATAACCCCACTCCTTAAATCAAACTCATCACCAACTGACTCATCAGCGTCAATGAATGTTTCATTATTTCCACCAGTCAAACCAGTATTACCTCCAAAAAATCCTTCACTACCACTATGTCCCGGAGACCAACCCTGACCAGTATCAGAAGATTCACCAACACTACCCTCAAGCACATTATCACCCTCATTGCTAGCAGTATTACCAGAAATTACCCCACTCTGCCTATCAAAAACACCCAGCCAACAATGAACACCACCACCATAACTAGCTGTGTTACCAATAATTTTACCACCTGACATGTTAAAAGTCCCTATACTAAACACCCCACCACCCATTCCTGCAACATTACCTGAAATCTCACCACCAAACATTCGAAAAACACCTGTATTATCCACACCCCCACCAGAGTTAGCGGTGTTATTACAAATCACACCACCATGCATCTCAAAAACACCCGAGTTATCCACGCCACCACCACTCAACGCAATCTCAGGAATTGTAGCAGCATTACCTGAAATTTCGCCACTATACATAAAAAGTTGACCATTTCCGCTAACACCTATCCCTCGACCAAATGTGCCATCAACATGGGTTATGATTATACCATCAAGCCTCAACACTCCGTCTCCAATAATAATGGTGTTGGAAGCTTCACTAATTAGTTTGTAAAATCCACTATTTTTGTTGCTTGTTAGGGTAATGTCTCCGTGTTCAATGTTAAGTGTTGATGTTAGGGTGATGTCGTTGTCTAGGATTATGGTGATAGGTCTATTGTTGGAAGCGTTTTTTGTGGCGTTTTTGAGTTCATTTTCATTTTTAATATGTGTCGTATTTTCCATAGTTTCACTGGAGCCATTTGCAATTGTGTTTGTAGGTAGAGAGGAAATTAAAACTGTGATTATTAGAAAAGTTAATAGAAAAATTTTGAGAGAAGTGTTAAACTTGTTCATATTTGTGGTCACCGTTTATTATATGGCTGTTGTTGAATTAAAAAAGATTGGTTGTTTGAGTGGTTTGTGGTTGTTTTTTGGTTATTATTCAGGTGGTGGTTAGGAGGGTTAGTGGTTGTTTCAAGTTGTTTGGTGTGGTGTTTTTTGTTTTTATTTTGTGTAAGTAAGATTAGTATTTGTACCTAGAAAAGATAGCGGGAACTACGGATTAAGTGTATTACAACTTTTCTTTTGACAGAGAAATTAGTGTCATTAGTGTTAGCAATAACTGTTATGTTGATTTTGTTAAGTTGACAAGTTTTATGGGTTGTTATAAAGTAAGGTGTGGATACAGTTTTTGGGAAGCTATACATAGGGACAAAATATCCCTAGATAGAAATGGTTGGCGAAAGCTGTAAAATTAGAAAAAACATAAGTTGCATAGTGCAAATCCAAAAAATCAAATTTTTGTCTAGTGCATATTCCAAAAGTATGGAGTGATTTCGAGAGCAGGGTTTGGAATTAAGTCGGTCGGTGGAATCGCCCATGTTATCACTTTTTTGTTGCTTTCGTTATACTGTGGGTTGATTGTGTTTGTATGAATTACTTTAAATAATCTTGTATTATCTGGTATTATGTTTCGTGATTTGGAGATGTTTCGATGGTAAAAAACATTATAGAGTTAGGTGAAGAGGAGAACAGGGTAATTAACATCGTTAAGGCAAAGTATGGGTTTAAGGATAAGAGTCAAGCTTTACGTGTTATTATCAAACACTATGGGGAATCAGAGCTTGAACCCCAGTTAAGACCCGAATTTATAGCAGAAATCGAGGAGACTGTTAAAAAGGGTAAGTTTGTTAAAGTTGATGATTTCGAGGCAGAATATGGGTTAAAGTGACGGTTGTTTGTATAGTCTTGAGATTGAGGAACAGGTTTCTAAAACTTTTCATAAGCTTTTAAAAAGAGATCGTGTTCAGTTAGAGGCTATAAACAAGAAAATACGTCAAATTCTGGTTGATCCGTATCAATTTAAACCTTTAAAACATCCATTGGATGGTTTTCGCAGAACACACATTAATTCTTTTGTTCTCATATATTGTGTAGTAGAAAAGTCATCAACTGTTCAAATTGTGCAATACACCCACCATGATAAAGCATACGTTTAAACTATCTGCTCATTTTTGTCTCTAGTATCCCACACACGAGAAACGCACGAAAAAACAGTCACCACCAAACACCAACCAATAAACCCAAAAAACACAAACAAAAAAACTAAAAAGACAAAACCTGCCCCAAATACCCACCAAGATTACAACAAAAACAAAACAACACCAACACAAACAAACACAAAAAACTCAAAAACAACCAACAAAACACACCCAAAATACAAAACACACCACAACCCAACACCCAACAACAATCCACCCTAAAAACAACAACCAACCACCAACAAAAACACTCAACACACCAACAACCCTAACAACCAAAACAACCTCGCTTGCATTTAATGGTAAGCTGCTGATGAAGTAGCGTTTTTCTTTGGTGGTTGCTCCATTTTTAGATGTTGTGGTGCGTTGTACCATAACTATGGATCGTAAATCCTTCCATTTGTTTTTTTGTGTTAAGGTTTTTATTTTGGTGCTTTGCCAATACTTCCTAATCTCCAGCCTCGAGCTTTTTCTTCGGTTTTGTGGTATGCGCGTTTTGTTAGAAATTGTGGGTTTGAAAACAGTGTTTGTACAGCTTTATGGAAATGTTTGTGATTAGTCTTCAAAGTTAAAGCGTATTGTCCGTCTTTTTTGCGAATTAGTGAAACGATGTTTCGTTGGGTTGTCATGGCGTCAGTGGTAATTATGTAATTTTTTATATTAAAACGGTTAATTAAATTTGGTATGGCAGTTATTTTTTTTGATTTATTTTTGGTAAGTTTTTGGCATAAACTAAAACTGTTTTCGTTTATCATGTCAACAATGTGGTTTGGGGTTTGTGTTGGGGTTTGTGTTCCGCATTGAGTTTTGTCGTCTTTGTTTAAAGGTTTTAAGAGTTTTTCTTCTTCGCCACTATTTAGGAGTTTGTTGAATTCTTTTTGTAGGTTGTCAAAATATTTTTTTATTATGGTAAGGTGCGTTTGGTGGTTTGGGGTTTGTGTTGGGGTGAGTTTTTGTAGAGTTTGTTTGTGTTTTTTTGTGAAGTATTTCATTTTTTTGAAGTTGTTTGTGTTGTCTGTGGTGGTGATTAGTGTTATTGTTATAGTTTGTTTTGTTTGTGTTTTGTTTTTTCTTGTTGGTGTGTGTTGGTGATTGTTTTGTTGTGTTTTGTGTGTTTTGTGTGTTTTGCGTGTGATGTATTTGTGTTGATTGTTTATGAATTATTTGTTATCTTATATGTTGAGCAATTGTATTTGATGAATAATGTGGGTTTATTTGTGTTTTTTGTGTTTGTTGTTTGTTGGGGTTTTTGTTGTTTGTAAACGATTTGTTTAACTTTCATACGTTCTACGTGGTCTTTCCACTTTTTTATTGAAATCAATTTTTTTGATTCAGCCGATAGTAACATCGCTATTTGCATGTAGAGACTGTGTCAAATTATTATAGGTGTTCTCAAAATCAGCTATCCGTTCAGGATTGTTTAACATCCAATAGAAATCAAAACTTTCTTCAACTGAACTAACACACAAAAGTAACTTGCAACAAAGAAAGATTTAGATATTGTTGAGTTGTATGTGAGCTGATAAGTGGGATTTCAATGGATAAAAACCAAAATGAAAAGAAAAATTTGCGTGAAGATACATATGTTGCCACAGGGTTATGTTTAGGACTTGGTATTGGTGCGGCTTTTGGTGTGCTTTTTGATAATTTAGCGATAGGAATAGGTATGGGTATGTGCATAGGTGTCGCTATTGGTTCTTTTATAAAGCAAAAGAAAAAGGATGATAATAAGGGAAACAATAACTGAAAATAGTAATGTGTCAAAAAGTTAACCGATTAGCAGACAGCAGCAAATTTTTCATGATTAGATTTGGTTGAAGAAATCGGTTCAGGGATGGGCGGATTTTAGCGGTTTACGTGCCGGATAATTTTGAGTTAGATGATTATTTTATGCGTGTTACCTTTAGGTTTGAAAATATCGCATCAGATGATGTGATAAGTGATGTGATAAGTGATGTGATAAGTAAAGAGAATCTGGTTTTTGAGGTAATTAGGGCAAATTTGAAGATTACAAAACCGCAAATTGCAAAAGAAACAGGAATTCCATTAGGCAGTATTGATCGTATAATTAAAGCCTTAAACGAGCAAGGGGAGGTTAAAAGGGAAAACTGCTAACAAAAGCGGAACTTGGGAACTTGGGCTAAAACTTGTGATTTAGCGTCTTGTTGTTCTTAATACGAGATACGCGAACTGACAAAACATTGTTGCTTCGACAAACATCATTTCTCATCATTCCGATTTTTCATATCGTCTGCTTCAATTCTATATTTGTCTTTTATTCACTTTTCAATATCCTTAGTTGACGGCAACGCATCTGCCAACTCTTGCGGTACAAAATCAGAAAGCCTATACTCACTCACATCAATAGGTTTGTGTATATCACGCAACGTGTATTCTGCGGTCAACTTGTCTCGCTCTTTACAGAGCAAAATACCAATCGATGAATTATCGGATTTATGCTTGAGCATATCATCAACCGCTGAAAGATAAAAATTCAACTTCCCTATGTTATGTAAAGCTTCACATAACATAGGTCAGATTGATTTCTACGTTAGATATTTCGAAGATAAAGTAAAATTGCCAGAGGACAATCTAACAATTGGGATTATTTTCTGTGCAGATAAAAATGATACGATGGTAAAATATTCGGTGTTGTCTGTTAATGAGAAATTATTCGCTTCAAAGTACATGTTTTATCTGCCGACAGAGGAAGAACTAAAACGTGAGTTAGAGCGTGAACGTGAGCTTATTGAGCGGCAAGCTGATTTGAATACAGTTAAGGCTGATGGTATAGCACATTGATTTTTTATAGGCGATTGCTATAGTGTAATCACGTGATAATGTCTTGGCTAAACCGATATCAAACGACAAACGAGCCGCCATCGTCAAACATATGCAAAAAGGAAAAAACACAAAAGAAATAGCAGAATGGCTACTCGTCAGCACACGAACAGTAGAACGCATCTGGCAAAAATACAAAAAACAAGGCTACTACGAACCCGAACCACTAAACTGCGGACGAAAACCCCTAGTCAACACAACAACCATGGACAAAGTAGTAGAAAAAATCCAAGAACAACCAGACATAACACTCCAAGAACTAATAGACACATTCAAGTTACCCATAAGTCAATCTGCCCTCTGCAGACGCCTACGCAAACTGGGACTAACTTTTGAAAAAAGAATCTCCATCCAAACAAACAAAAAACTCCAAAAGTAATAGAAGCACGCACAACCTATCGTAAAACACAACAAGAACTAAACACTTCAACCACTTATTGGCTTGATGAAAGCAGTGCTAATTGTGGCATGACACGTCTTTATGGTAGGTCTTTTTCGCATGAACGTGTGGATGATTATGTGTCTGATGTGCGTTTTGAGTGTATTTCAATTGTTGGTGTGTTGGGTTTAGAGGGGGTTGTGGCTTTTTTGTTGTTTAAGGGTTCTTTGAATGGTTGGTTGTTTGGTGAGTATGTAAAGTATTGTCTTGTGTCAGTTATGAAGTGTGGTGAGTGTTGGTTTTGGGTAATTTTTCGGTTTATAAGGTTAGGGGTGTGTTGGATTATTTGGTTTTGTTGGGTGTGAAAATTGTGTTTTTGGTTGTGTATTTTTCTGATTTTTATCCTGTAGTGTTTGTTTGGTCAAAAATTAAGGTGTATTTGTGTAAGGTGGAGGTTAGAGCTGTTGTTGTTTCAGAAGTATTAGTTACGATAACTGGTGCTGATGTTGAAGGTTGGGTTAAACACTGTGGTTATCGACTATGAAAAGTCAAACTGCTATGGCATGTTATTATTCAAGATCCTTTTCGGTATGTTTGCGTTCTAAAAATTTATCAACTGACATTTGTGGATAAGCAGATAGTGAGCCGCGTAATTTGTTGATGTAGTCTATTTCTTGTATTGGTATGAGGTGAATTTCGCCGTTAGTTTGTTGTACTTTTATTTTTTCGGTTTTGATTAATTTGGATAAGGCTTTAGGTAAGGTTTTTGTGTTTAGTACAGTTTCAGTCATGGCAATCACCATTTTTAAACAGGGACTATTTGGGTTTAGCATATTTAACGGCATCATTATATTATAACCCGTTAATCTCTACAGTATTTATGTTGTCAAATGTAGCGTATATATATAGCTCTGTAAAGGTCAGAAACAAATGTTGTAACCTGAATTTCCCGGAATATTTTAACCTGCATTTTAAAAAGTGTATAATAGAGTTCTTTTTTCAAAAATAACCGTTTATCGTCAGTATCGTTGTTAGTGTGTGGGTTAAAATAGTTTAATCTATTGAAGTTGATGAAAATTGTGTAAAGTTTATTTTGTGCCCTATTTCAGAAATCGGGTGTGTTATGGGTTTTTTCATTTTGTAGGTTAAAATTTACACTGGAGTTCAGGTTGTAAACTTGAAAAGTATAAGAAAATTTTATCAAGTCTACTCACCATCAATCCAACAAACAGGGTCTGCTCAAATTCAAAAAGGGCAGACGCTATCTGCCCAATTCAAACTAACTTGGTCACATTACCAACTTTTAATGCGAATTGAAAATGATGATGTCCGCCATTTCTACGAGCTTGAAACTGTGAGCCAACAATGATCAGTTAGATAACTACAACGCCAACTGGTAGTTCGCTTTATGAGCGATTAGCCCTTTCCCGTGACAAGGATAAGGCAGCCTCCGAAAACCCCATTTCAGAAAACTATGCATAGTTACACTGTTTTTGGTATGTGATTTTTGGGAAAAATATGGTTTTTCGGAGGTCGCCTATATCGCTAATTATACAATGAGCATGGGTATTAGGTTGTTTGTTTTTATTACTGTTTTACTATCCAACGTCCACCTCTTGCAGAGCCTACACGTTCAATCAGCCCTAACTCTTTTAGCGTGGAAATGTGAGCCTGTACATTACGTGGAGCAATTCCTATTTCTTTAGCTAACATTTTTGCAGTAATTTTCGGATTAGCCCGGATTAGTTCAAAAATTTTAGCTTGCAAAACCGTTATACCCTTATTTTCTACGATGCTTTCTACGATGCTTTCTACGATGCTTTCTACGATGCTGTTATTGGTGTTAAAACCAATCATTACCTCATTTGGTCGTACACGATAGAACGGTTCAGACATGTTTTGTTCTTTACAGGCCTCAAGTATCTTTTCAATACCGCGTCCCCAAGCCTCAATCTGTCCAGAGCGGAAAAAAGTGTTTGCAACCAAGGGATTATACGGCTTTGAAGTATGAGCGGCAAACAAGTCTTCAATTGTCCAGTTTTCGGGTAATTTGCCATCGTTGTAAATTAGTACCTTGTCTTTGTAGATGTGTATGTGAATTGGGTTGCCTGTGCTGTAATCTTTGTGAACAATTGCATTTAACACTGCTTCACGAAATGCTGAGCGTGGCACAGGGTATGTTTCTATTCGGTGAATGCCTTTGTAGCTGATGGTTCCTTTGAAGTATTTGAGGTACACTAAATCAACGACTTTATCGGCCATTGTTATCAGTGGACCGTGGATTTCGTCTTGATAACTCAAATCTGCTGTGGTCTTGAAATAGCCAATTTTAACTGATGTGCCCATTACATATTGTTCGGGGTTTTGGTGAAACAGCATAATTGCCGCTCGTTTAAGGTAATCGGGTTCGGTTAGATTCAGATTGTCCAGAAGCATTTTATCACTTATGCGAAGATCAGCCTCAGTCATTTTGTTGCTGTCGATGGCCATTTTTCTAAACGCTTTGAATGCGTCGCTTTCGAAATCTTCAAATTTAACATGAGGTATGGGAACGCCGTCCCAAGTTTTACCCAGAGTCTTGAGCATGAATGTGTCGAGTTGGGTGCCGTTAAGTTCTTGGGTTGTTGTTCCTGAGCGGATATAGTATTTGCCATTGCAGCTTACTGGGAAGGTGTATTTTTGAACGGTTATAACGATGTACTGTTTACCGTTTAGTTGTCGTAATTCAATAGTTGGTATGATTCCCATGGTGCTTCGGGTTTTGTTTGGCAGGTCTTCTAAGAGTTTTTTTGGGTTAGAAACTCCGATGATTTCTCCGTTGTTCTGACGGCCAATTTCTAGTACACCGCCGTCTGCGTTTGCAAAACCGCAAATTGTGTTTAGGTATTTATCATGCCAAGTTTGTTTCCATTCAAGATTATGTGTTTCCATCGTTACACCTCCAGTCGTTATTTGAGTAATGTTAAATGCAATAGTTCACTGGTTAATCAATATATTTTTTTCTCAATAACCACTCTATACATTTGGTATTTTGTGGGTTAAATTCTGTGAAAGTTGTAGAATTATTGTTTGTTTTGTTTTCGCCTTAGTCACGGTAGGGAATTATTGAGGTGATTCTTTGAATTTGTAAGAACGTGTTGTGTTAGACAGGTTTTGGGGGTTTTAAATACTTCTGGATATTGGTAGGGTGCTTCCTTTGTGGAACTCTTGTTTGTTGATTGCTGGCTGGCATTACGGCATATTTAACGTCCATGGGAAAAACCCGTTTTTCTTCTCAGTGTAAACTCTATTTGTTGTCAAAAATTCTAAAAATCAAAAACGGGAAAACACTAAAAACAGCTTATTTGCACAAAACACAGCGGGAAAACACCAGCAAACAACAAACAAACCAATAACTGCGGCCAATACAATTAAACGAGCCTAAAACAAACCAGAAAAAAGCAAGCGTAAAATGGGAAAACAGAAAAACAAACAACAACAAACAAGAAAACGCCAAAAACAATGTATTTACGTAAAATGTAGTGGGAAAACACTGACAAACATAAAAACAAACCCAAATCAACCAATACACTTCTACAAATCCAAATCACCCACATTCCTATACAACTATACCAAACAATACACCTACCACAGTCAACCGACAAGATTCCACAGAAGCACAAACAACCCGAGTGGCCACTTTTCTACAGTTGCTCAAAGAAACTCATGTGTGACCTGGTGAAATCTGGCATTGTATTGCAGATGACTTTGATTTTGAAACCAATACTGTAACTATTACTCCTGAGAAAGGTAGTAATCCGCGTATTTTTAATATGAGTCAAAAACTTCTGGGTATGTTGTATAATTTGCCTAAAGATTACGGGAAATGTATGTTTGCTACGCTTGAGATGAAGCTTGATTATTTTGGACAAGCTATGAGAAGCAACGTAACCGTTTAGCTGTTAAACTGAATAATCCGTGTATAAAGAAAATTATGTTTAAGACTTTGTGAACTTGGGGTGGTACTTATGATTATCATAAGGCTAAAGATCTGCTTTACGTTATGAAACGGCTTGGGCACAAAAATTTGAAGAATATTTTGATTTATATTTAGTTGGAAGAGGTGTTGTTTAAGGGTGAAGTTGATTATGTTTCTAAGGTTGTTAAGTCTGAGGTGTGTGTTTTGATTGAGGTTGGTTTTGATTTTGTGTGTGATTTTGATGGGCATAATTTGTTCCGGAAAAAGAAGTGTTAACGTCTAAAATTCTATTTATCGTCATTGGACAAACCTACTGCAGTTTCTTTATAAATGGTGCAGGGGGTGGGATTCGGACTAATGATTACGTGGCGACATCGCTACAAGCAATGTTTCTTTCTGCAACTACCCTTCTTTTTTTTAAGCGAACATGTGAAAACCTTTATAATGAGTAATTAGTAAAACATACTGAGTAAATTGCTGTGTACGCAGAAACACATTGACCATCAGGAGATTCCTATGTTCAAAAGAAAACTAGTCACCCAACTCGTGGACAGATTAAACGAACCACGCCGATTTATCCAAATCGTAGTCGGCCCAAGACAAACAGGCAAAACAACCGCCGTACTACAAGCCCTCAAAGAAATAAATAAACCCACACATTTTATCAGCGCAGACGACCCCACACTTATTTCAACAGAATGGCTCTACAATGAGTGGGAACAAGCCCGCGCACTTGCAAAAACCCAAGAAGCTATTCTTGTAATTGATGAAATACAAAAAATCCGCAAATGGTCATCCATAGTAAAGCTTCTTTGGGACGAAGATAATCGATTGTTTACGCCTTTGAAGGTGGTTCTCACGGGTTCTTCTTCTCTGCTTTTACAAAAGGGTCTTTCCGAATCTCTTATGGGCAGGTTTGAAATACTTTATTCGCCTCATTGGAATTATTCAGAATGCAGAGAAGCATTCGGATATAGTCTTGAGGACTTTTTATTTTTTGGAGGCTACCCTGGTGCCGCTGCGCTTATAAAAGATGAAGAACGCTGGGCTAGATACATGGGAACATCTATTGTGGAACCAACTATTTCACAGGACATTCTCATGATGGAAGAAGTCCGTAAACCCGCTTTGCTTCGTTCGCTTTTCATGCTCGGCTCAATATACAGCGCGCAAGAATTGTCTTTTACTAAAATGCTTGGACAACTTTCAGATGCAGGAAATACTGTAACTTTGGCACATTACCTTGATCTTTTAAATAAAGCAAATGCGCTTGCAGGTTTGCAGAACTATTCAGGTAACAAAATTCGTACTCGTAAGAGTTCTCCAAAGTTTATGGTGTATGACACTTCGCTTATGACATATACGGATGGGACTAATAGGCGGCGTTTGCTTGATAATGCTGCTGATAGGGGTCGTCTTGTTGAGTGTGCGGTGGGTGCTTATTTGCTTGCAAGGGGGCAGGAGGA
>WRNB01000002.1 GCA_009776805.1 Candidatus Bathycorpusculum grumuli
AATTTGTAGCTTGGCATGATTGTTTTCACGTTTTTTTTGTGAAACTATATCACACACTTCTATTTATAAAACTCTACTTACTCACTGGATACACCACTACATCAATTGTGTCATATTTTTTGGGTTTTTATGTTTATTATGCCGTATACAAAAGCATCAACCAAACACATTTATTATGATCTATTTTTTAAGTTAAGGGTAAAGGCATTATGTTGCTGAGTGCTAAAAATTGTTGACTGTATAATCTGAGCAATATTGGATATACGTAACTATTATATGTAGATATCATATTTTTTGGCTTGTTTGTTTTTTGTTAATAATCATCATAAATAAAGATCAGTAATTTCTCGGTTAACATACAAAAGTGTTGTTTGGGGTAGAGGAAACTATTCCATGATAGCCTATAGTGGTTTTGTGGTTCTTAGAGCATCGGCACAACCGATGGTAAACTCTCCCATAAAAATGAGCAAAACACTTCAAACACTATTTTCGAAAAAATATTATTTGTTGTAACCTGTAGTAACATACAAATTTAACTAAATAATGCTAAAATGAAGAAAAACATTTTGCTGTTTTAACTGTTTATTGTAAATTTTTCCTATTCGAAGTTTTTTCGCCGCATAGAATATGTGTAAACTGGTAAAATATTTTTGTTTACGCTATTTTTTAGGTTAAAAAACGAGTTTTTCTACTTTTTATTTTTACCCTGTACTGCCTTTTTGGCTATTTTTGGTTTTTTAAAGTGTTTTTAGGCAAGTAATTTGTGCAGTTCAAGTTTTTTTAATAGTATTTTGGCCATGCATAAGTTTGTCGGTTCAAACAAATTGTATGATTATATAAAGTTCGGGCATTTTCGTTTTAAAATGGGTAGTAGACCACCTAAAAAACAAACCCTAAAAAGGTTGATGCTTTTGTATACGGTCTGAATATACATTAAATTATGTGGGAGCCAATACCTGAAAACTTTGTTTACTTTTTGTGGAAAAGAACTGATAGTTTTTTCTTGTTTTTCAAACGGCTAACTATTTTTTAGACAGCCTATGTGTGATAATTCATCAATCAATAACTATTTTTCGAAACAACAACACACTTAAAACCAATAACACAAGCACATTTAAACAAACACAGCAAAACACACAACAAAAATTACAACAATTTAACCATTTAATATAAATTTTCAACATTCGAAAACATTTCGCCACACAAAAACAAAAAAACATACAAAGCCCATAACAAAAAACCCTGACAACCACAAATATTCACACAAATTTGGGCATCACACCATTTTTTACAATGTTAAACAAATAATAATTTCACTATTTAACCCTTGTCAACGTAACCTTCTTTTAAAACACCATTCACCACCATACATTTAAAAAAAATTTGATAAATCAATTACCTTTTCAACATACGTATATATAACGTTCGAACATTTTCGAAAATATTTCTAATTAATTGTTAAATGAAGACATTTTTAAGTGTTAACAAACGTCAAATTTTTTATTGGGAAATATATGTTGATGATTAAATGTGTAAAGTTATAATCCGATAATGTACGCGCTATTTTTTTGATTGTTGTATGTTTTGTTGATGCTTTCGTATACGAGGCGGATAATGTACAGATAAACTTATCTTATAAAGTTGTTAATTTACTTGTGGCGTTAAGTATGCATGTAAAAAACATGGAGTTACCAGTTTCCAGCCGTGAAATGCGTGC
Source organism: Candidatus Bathycorpusculum grumuli (assembly GCA_009776805.1). Classification (GTDB taxonomy): domain Archaea; phylum Thermoproteota; class Bathyarchaeia; order Bathyarchaeales; family Bathycorpusculaceae; genus Bathycorpusculum; species Bathycorpusculum grumuli. Next base: position 1,718 of record WRNB01000002.1, read on the forward strand.
TATAGAAACTAATGCTGAATATTACCATATAAGTTTGTTGCAGCTTATGGAAAATGCTGGTCAACAGCTTGCAAAGGAGATTCAGAAACGTTTTCCAAACACCAAAAAGGTTGTGATTTTTTGTGGTTTAGGTGGAAATGGTGGTGATGGTTTTGTTGCGGCACGACACCTTTTAACGCAAGGTTATCCTGTTACGGTTATCTTGGCTGGAAAAGGAAAAGATATCAACCATGTTTCGGCGTTGCAAAATTGGAAGGCGTTAAAACTATTATCCGATAAAATTTGTATTTTTGAAGTTTTTGACAGTTCAGCTATTCCAGTGGTGGAGGCGGATGTAATTATTGATGCTTTGTTAGGTACAGGGTCTAATGGGAAACTACGTGCGCCTGTGTTACAGTTAGTTAAGGTTATTAATTCGTTGAAGGGGTTTAAGATCGCTGTTGATGTGCCTACTGGTGTGGATTCTGATACAGGTGAAGTTTTAAATGGTGATGCTGTTAGAGCTGATTTAACTGTTACTTTTTATAAATCTAAAATGGGGTTAGATAAGGCGTTAGGGTTTGTGGGTATTTTGGAGGTTTGTGATATTGGATTGCCGTTAGAGTTTGAGAGTTTTACGGGTCCGGGGGATGTTGATTTGGTTGTTAAACCTCGTGTTGGGGGACATAAGGGCAATTTTGGTCGATTGCTTGTTGTTGGTGGTAGTAGTGTTTTTTCGGGTGCACCTGTTTTGGCGTCTATTGCTGCGTTACGCTCTGGTGTGGATGTTGTATATACTGCTTGTCCTGAGAAAGTTGGGCATGCTATTTCGTCGGTATCGCCTGATTTGATTTCAATAAAGCTTCAAGGAGATAATCTTAATCCGTATAATGTAGATGAATTAGAACATTATTTGAATATAGTTGATGCTGTTGTAGTGGGTCCGGGATTGGGGTTAAGTGGTGAGACATGTGAATTTGTGAAATTGTTTGTTAAAAAAGTGGAAAAGGCGGGTAAAGCGTTGCTTTTGGATGCTGATGGTTTGAAGGTGTTTGCTAAATTTAAATATCCGTTAAAAGTTCCGTTTGTGCTTACACCTCATGATGGTGAATATAGTGTGCTTACAGGTCAGAGTCTTTCAGAACATTTTGAAAGCAAAGTAGCCATGATTCAAAAAACAGCTCAAGAACTTGATGCCGTTCTGATAGTTAAAGGTAAAGCCGATATTATATGTAGTTCAAACAGGGCTAAATTGAATTTTACAGGTAATGCAGGTATGACTGTTGGTGGAACAGGTGATATACTTGCAGGTATTGTTGGAGGGTTGTTGGCACAGAAAACGGATGCTTTTGAGGCTGCGGTTGCAGGGGCTTTTGTAAATGGTGCATGTGGAGATTTTGCGGCTTATGCGGTTGGTTCACACATGATTGCTTCAGATCTTTTAGATTTTATTCCCCAAGTTTTTGTTAAACCTATGAGTCATTTAAAGGTGCACCATTAAGTGGAAACAGACAACAAAGATACACTCAATAAAATGTGTACTGTACGGGTTAGTGTTTATCATGCAGCACAGGATGATCCAAAAAAAAATACTGCACTACGGTTGAGCCGACGAGGATTTGTACGTATTGTTAAGAAAATTAGGTTTTTACCTAAACGAGCTATAGTACTTAACCCCTTTAGTACAATTGCTTTTTCTCCAGCAGACCGTGATCGTCTTGAAAATTTTGGGTTAGCTGCTTTAGATTGCAGTTGGGAACAAGCTCAAAAAGTCTTAGGTGAACATGTTAGAGGTACAAGCAGGTGTTTGCCAATTCTAATTGCAAGTAATCCAGTAAATTTTGGAAAACTAACCAAACTTACCACCGCAGAAGCCATATCAGCCGCTTTGTACATAGCAGGTTTTAAAACTACTGCAGAAGAGGTACTTGAAATTTTTTCTTGGGGTCACACTTTTTTTGAGTTAAACCAACGCTTCCTTGATCAATACATTACAGCTAAAAATAGTGCAGATATTATCGAAATTCAAAAAGCTTTATTTGAAAACAAACCTTGTAACAAGTAAACCATTTATAGACATAAGTCAATGGTTCCATGAAAAAGAAAGGGAACAATTTGGAGACAAATTTTTATGTCTTTTTAAGTTCAGTTGTATTGATTTCGCTAAGCGGTGTTTTAATGCCAGGACCCTTATTTGCAACAACAATACAAAAAGCAACTAAAAGTAAAATAGCAGGTGCCTTAATAGGTCTTGGACATGGTTTAATAGAATTCCCTGTAATGCTTCTAATTTATTTCCTACTTAATCGATTTGTAATTCCAAATTCCATACAGGCATCCATTGGTGTTATAGGTGGCTCTTTTATGATTTTTATGGGTATTCAGGCATTTAAAAACCGTAACCATCAAGACAAGTCTACGGTGTGCTTAAAACGAGACTCTTTGTTCGCCGGCATTTGGACTTCAGCAGTTAATGCAGGGTTTATACTATGGTGGTTAACTATTGGAACAGTTTTAATTGCAAATGCTCAACTCTTTGGGTTCTCAGGTTTTGTCATTTTCGCCGGTGTCCACTGGTCTGTTGACTTTTTATGGTACACGTTAATAGGTCTGCTTATTTTTAAATCACAAACATTCTGGACCACACGAACACGTTATGGAGTTACGATATTTTGTGTTGGTGTGTTTTTACTATTTGGTGCTTATTTTATAAGCTCAGCTTTAATTTCATTATTCTAAAAAAAGTGTATCCACAACTCCAAACCACACTAAACACCACAACAAAACCCAAAAAACCATCAACAACACACATCAAACCATCAAACCACAAAACCCAACAGCTAACACGCCCAATAATCTTTGATAAAACACTGTCAAACCAAAACATTATTCGCCATAGAAGTTATAACCCAAAACATTAATAAAAACTAAGCTATTAATATTAAAATTACACAAAGTAAGAGAGGACCTAAGTGAATTTAACGTTAATTATTGCCATTAGCATGCTTTTAATTATTGGCGCAATTATTGTCGTAGGAGTATTAATGAATCGTGGTAAACAGCTTAAGTGTCCTGATTGTAATTGTGTGTTTAATGCTCCCGTAATGGAAAAAAAGATAACGGGACTTGGTTTGACCTTTCCATACATGGGAATCATAAAATGCCCTAAGTGCAACGTTGAACGTTCACGACGTGATTACGATAAAGTAGAAAAGCTAATCAAAAAAGCATAACCCGTAGAGTTATTATTTAAATAACTCTTCTAGAGGATTTTGCATTTCTTTGACTTCTCGAATCTGCACACCTTTTTTCAACAACTTGGCCGTTAAAGCGGAAACTTCTTCAGGCCCCTGCAACTCAAACAAGTAATAATCTCCCTCTTTCCCAACTGAATAAGGCACCTCATCCACACCCAAAGTACGAATCCCAATAGTGTACTTCTCAGTTTTAATCTCAGATATGTTACCAAACAATGCTAGTTTTCCATTCTTAATCACAATCACCTTAGAACCAATTTCCCTAGCCTCAAAAAGATTATGCGAAGAATACAAAACAACCTTATCTTTACTCAACCCAAGCACTAATTCTCGGATTTCACTGGCCATTTTCGGATCCAAATTACTCGTAGGCTCATCTAACAAGTAAACCCTCTTCTCTTTAAGAAAAATTCGAGCCACCGACACCCTCTTCTTCTGACCCTGACTAAGCTGACCAAAACGCTTAACACTCAACTCACCCAACTTAAGCAAATCAATCACCCTATCCACATCCGCTTCCCCAGCACCTACTATACCAGCATAAAACCGTAAAGCATCCCTTACGCTCATACCCTCAGGAATACCATCTATATGCGTAAGATAATCAAGCTGCCTTCTAGCTTCAGGGGTCTCACTTGGGTATCCACCTATTTCTATTCGGCCTGAATAAGGTTTCAATATGCCCGCAAGGGTTCTAAATAATGTAGTCTTCCCAGCACCATTAGGCCCCAAAACAACATAAATAGCAGGCTCATCTATACGAAAAGAAATATCCTCCAACACCTTCCGTCCAGAATAACCTGAACTAACCGAATCAAACAACACTACTGGCGATGACCCAATTGAAGACAACTGATTCTCGACATTATACTCTATGTTTTTATTTTCAAGCATCTGCCAACAACCTCTCTCTATTCATTTTCTTATTTGCCACTACCAACATAACAGCAACCAATACAACTAAAGTTAAAGTCACTCCACCAATAAGCAACAGGAAATTGCTTGAACCAGAAAAGAATGAACTAAGAATAAGAACCGCCATCGTAGGTCCCACACCTATTATGGTGCATATGCCAATAGGACTGTTAACTCCAGGAACACGGGCTGTAAGAGAAGACCATATCATCCCTGCCATAGTCATGAATGCTACAGAAGCATAACTAATCGGTATGGTATAGATCAATAACAGCTCAATCAGAGCGGGCTGTATTGACCCGCCCATTAAAAGGGTTATGACTATATTTCCTGTAAGTGAAACCCCTAGAACTACCGTGACTAAACCAAGGGTAACAAGTAGTGTTGACCATAAAATCTCATAAGTGCTAACACCATAAGCAATCAAATACTCATAAACACCTTTAGTCCGGTCACTAACAAATACCATTAAACCCCCAAAACTTCCAATAACAGCAAACACTGGAAGCATCATTGGAAACGATTGTGATACCACCATGGGTACATCATCAGAAACAGAAGCCGTTCCACCAATAACGGCACCAAATAAAATGGACATCACGAGGGCAATAATAAGGTAGACGCTACCAAAGCTAAGGGCTCGTTTAAAGTTTGTTTTAACAAGAGATTTCAACCGTTTATCACCTGCTTCACTTGCAGTAGATAAAGAAACCGTTGTGACATTTTTCCTTTCCGCTTTTGTAAACCACAAAGCCACAAAAAGACACAACAAACATACTACAAAGAAAAGTATCTCAAAATTTAAGGTACCCAAACTTCCTGCATATAACACTAGAAAATCAACCATGCCCATAGGCAAAGCTAAGTATAGAAAACGTTTATTTTTAAATGCCACTGCAAATACGCAAAGAATACCCCATGCAAAATGAACCATTAAAGAGGAAATTCTTTCAAATACGCCTAAACCAACATGGGTTAAGGCAACAGATGCTGACACGAAGAGGTCAGGTTGTGTTGCAGATAGAGTATCGAAGAGTTGTTGAGCAGCAGTTCCTCCTCCGGCTAAGGTCGAATATATTACGATAAAATTAAGTAACGCAAAACCGCCTAAAAGGACGCCGTTTTCCCAGAAAGCCAGGCCTAACCCGTAGCCTTCAGCATCGTATGCTCTTATTTTGCCACGTGAGAAGGCAATTTTGGCTGCAAGGTATGCGCCTCCTACCTCAAAAATCACTGTTTGCAAACCAACATAGAGACCCATAGCAACTAGATTTCCTCCAACTGCCTCATAGAAGGGATTGGCTGTGAAATACTGGACTACGCTTTTGAGTGCTATTGCTCCGGCATATGCCGCAAGAGATAAAAACAGTGTCCAAATTGTAAACCGTCTTTTAATTTTCCAGTAAGCGATTAAGCCGACACTGAACGCTATCATTATGATAGGGCTCAGAAAATAGAGTATGTTCATGTTCTGCATTTTCTTTAGTCCCTCTTAGGCAGCACCGTCTTCGTCTTACCCTATATAAGTTAGTGCTTACCTGTTAAGCAATGTTTTTTAACATATATAAATCATAGTGTTAAAACAATATATGTTGTAATATATATTAGTGCATACTTTCTTAGTACAGTTTTATGGAGGATTAAATAAATGTCAATCGAACAATTTAATGTACAATCACCACCACCTGCTCTTTTAAATGATTTCATAATAGGTCTGATAGTGATTGGCGCAGTTCTATTAGTGCTAAATGTATTGATGTACAACCGGTTAAAAAACAGTCCATTACATGTAGGCATAGGTATTGGTGTAGGTATAGGTGGGACTAAATATGCTTTGGCGATTTGGGGTATAGCACTAATAATATTGGGTGGTTTTTTGTATGGCATATCAGTTGCTGCGTCATCGCCTTCGGTTGTGACTATTGGTGAGGGGTACATAAAGGTAGAATCTGGATTTGTTGGGGGAGGCATTAATAAGAATGTTGCTTCTGAGGAAATAGCTACTGCTTTTGTTGGTCAGGTAGGTTCAGGTGACTTTACATTACGTAAAAATTTGGGTACAGATTTTGGTGACACAAACATAGGTAGGTATACTTTGGGGAATGGTGCGTCAGCATATGTGGTAACAACTAACGTTACTTGTCTTATAATAGAGTTGAAATATGGCGAATATATTATTAGGTAACCAAGACACGCAAGTCATTGCTAACAGTTTCTCACAAAACGTTTACCATTAATGTCTTGAAATTGTATATCATCATTTTTATTTTCACTATTTTTACTGTAATCAATTTTTGTCTATCAATTAACAATAAAATAGAGTGAAATGGTGTATGGAATAAATGGGTGGGTAAGAGATGGTTAAATCTATCGTGGGTTTGTTTGGTTGTACAAACTGGAACCCATGATAGACTCTGTTTTTCCACGGCTATCTATGATAAATATAACCCAAGTTTTATGCGAATAGTGCTCAGGTTTATTTATGTAATTAAATATGGCTAAACACGTATATAAACTTAATTCAAGTTAGGTTAAAGTTAAGTTGATAATTGTTTGAGAGAACTAAAAAAAGAAGAGAGAACTATGCGAGTAAAAACGCATAATTACTAATAGTAATAAGTATGTGTTGTGGGTGTACCTAAGAAATGCTCACACAGATACCTATTTACAGCCCCTACGTCAACATCTGCAAATAGATCAGGTTGAAGCCATTTTGCAAAAGCCAAATACCCAATTACTGAACGTGCACCATTTCGTGCATTAAAATCACAAACATAAACACGTCCATTCTTCACTGCATCAATATCCTTAAATTGTTGATTATTAAGCACAGCGTTTCTGGCATTAATAAAATCTTGAGAACTATGACTATTGCTAGAAATCATTACAATAATTACAGCAGGATTTTGTGCAACAATAAATTCCGGATTTAACGCAGGATTGTATAATGTAACGTTTTCAGCTATGTTAATTCCACCGCCTTGACAAATAGATAAATCAACATAAGTCCTGTATTCCCCAGAAATGTACCAATCCAAGAAGGCAAGATCTTGTTTGTCACGTGGTAAATTGTTTAGTTTGTCTTTGATCTGTTTGTTATAGGACTGTACCCATGTGATATACTCGTTTGCTCGATCTTCATTACCTACTAGAGCGGATAATTGTTTCACTGTGTAACAGATATCATCTATCTTTGTGTTAGCATTGTATATTTCTTGAGAAGACATTTTTGATGGATTAATTGGTTGTGAATCCGCTGAGCTTTCAAGAAAAACCGGTATACCAGCTTTTGTAACTATGTTATAGGTATCTAAATCCGAATACGCAGGGTTAGAAGTATATCCAAATTGTGAGCTAGCAACTATTAGATCAGGTTCCATTACAAATATCGACTCTGCACTAGCCATAAAGGCCATTGATGCTATAGACGGTAATGTTTGAAGTTCTGGAGTTACAACAGTATCTGTTCTGGCTATAATTGAATCCTTTGCGCCTAGCAAAAATAGAATTTCTGCGAGGCTATCCTCCATGACAATTATCCGCTTTGGTGTATCAGGTAAGGTAATTTTGACACCTGCGCCATCAGTAATTGTAACGGTTTTTGAATCAGAGCTGCTGGATGAAGAAGAACTAGATTTATTACGTGTGTCGGATGAGCTAGATGAGTTGGATGAGTCATCTGTTGATGAGGAGGGATTGTTGGTAGAAGGGTTTGATGATGATGGCAAGTTTGTTGAGGATTGTTTGTAGAATTCGTTGTAGACTGCATAGAAGGATACCGATGCTATGATGACAATAAGGGCTAGAGCAATTACTGTTTTGATTTTTGGACCCATTTTTTCACCTCCACACACATAGAATTAGTTTTAATTTTCCAAAAATTGGTATTATGATTATTTTCGATCCTACAAAGACTTGGGGTTATGATTGTTTTTTACTCTCCAGAGATTTAAGGTTTACCATTGGATTAGTCAACAACATATTTAAATTTGGCCTTAACTTAAGTTAACTACCAGTTGAATTAAAAAAAGGAAAAATAAATGATTTTTCTATCCCGCACAAGTATAAGTGGACACAGAATCAATCCACTATATAACATGCACGTATTTGATCGTTGCCTTTTGTATCAACATAGACTTTATAACTACCCACATCATAAATACCAGCCGCATTATTATTAATAGAAAATGTTTCTTTAATTATCTTTGTCGTCGCATCGGAATAAAGTTCTGTAACAGTGATTGTAAGATCGTTTTTGTTACCATTAAGTTTGGTAACGAAAGCAGATGCAGTTACAGAGTCGAATGTGACAGTATCGGTATTCATCGCAACTGAAAAAGAGAATTGATTCCATTCACGAAATAGTGCATCATTTTTTGTGCTATACCAGTTAACGGTGATGTCGTGCCCATTATTGCTAAAGGTTAGCAAAGCAATCATACCTACACCTTCGCGATAAAAGTCCATGTCCTGAGCATCCGTTAAAAGTTGTGGCACCTCATTGCCATACATGTTAGTATCTATTCGCATAACTAAATCATCATAATGAATATGACCACACAATACCATAATGATGTTAGCATGCTGACTTACAAATTTGTCCCAAATTGCATCGCCACTGTTACCTGTAGGATCATAACCACTCGAATTATCATATTCACCATTGTAAGATAGATATGAATGAGTTACTACAATCACATAACGATCAGTATTTGATGCTACAACCTCGTTAGCCCAGTCAAGTACAAAATTTCTGGGAGCCATTTCCAAACACAGTAACATATAGTCCGTATCATCTGCTGTGAAGTAATAGTATGCATTATCTAGTTTTCCTTCTTCATAAACACCGCCAAATATAGGGGTTTGTGAATACGTGTTGTAAGGAAAATATGTATTGAATAAATCAGTATCTCTATTGGTTATCAGACCGTTATAGTCGTGATTGCCTGGAATAAACGCGTAGGGCACAACACCATCTAACTTGGCAAAATTGTATTGAACCCGTTCCCATTCCTCCACAGAGTTAGTGTCAGTAAGATCGCCTACCTGAATCATGAATTTTATATTGCGTGCCTCAGCATTGTTTTGTATCCAATCTATCATGGTATCTAGGACATCGGGATAGTACCGTGACAAATTCTGAATATCGGGAACAACAGCAATTGTGTAATCACCTTCAGCAAACTCAGGAGCCAACCAGTCATGCCATATCTGTGCATCATTACCCTGTGTAGAGTGGTCTTTATAAATGCCATTTGATTCATCAAGCCACCAATTTACCATAAGACCCGCTGCATTACCATTGATGGGTGTGTTCATATTTTCTTGAATCTCTGTTTGGGTACGAATGATAGACCAAATGCGAATATCAGCTATTTCGCCAGGGAAACATCGAGGGTTATTTTCCAAATAGTCGCCACCAATCTTTAAGGGACGAATGGGTATGGTATTTTCCATTATTGAAAAAGTCTGCTCGTCTGCCTTGTTACCGTTGATATAACAAGTGATTCTATGGTTTTCATTGTCTTGCACAATAGCAATATGAACCCAGTCCCCCAACTTTACGTTTGCGTAAGCAACATAATCCGCTACATTTCCGTTGCCTTCTTTCCAACATAACCAGGGGTTACCATCTGCTGTTACTCCAAAGTTTATAGTATACAAGCCGTTAAAGCCATCAATTGCACCGTTACCTGTAATTACCCCGACATTCTGACTTGATGTCGGTATTTTCACCCAAGCTTCAAAGGTTTTTGGTGTAGCAGGAAGTTTCATAGTGGAAACAAGCTCGATAGTTCCAGAAGAAAAATCAGTTCCGATACCTGTAAAAGAGCTCAGGTATTTCTGAGTAACCGTGATGCTTAACTCTTTACTGTCATCACCTTTAGCGTTTTCCGCCTTGACAGTGAAAGCGGAAATGCCGCTATCTGTTGGAGTTCCAGATATTACACCGTTGCTTGATAAAGATAGTCCACTGGGCAAAGTACCATCAGTTATGCTCAACGTAACTTTGTCACCATATGTTACGAGTTTTTGCAGATATGGCAAACCGACTACACCATCTAGTAGTGTTTCAGTATTAATGGAAGGGAGACGATACGGTAATGCAGTGATTTTTATGTCATCATATGAACCTGCTCCGCCTAAGCCCGTAATCAGACCGAAAGAACCATCCTCATACCGAGGGATTTTAGCATTTGCAACTACCAAAACATCATCGAAGTAGATGTCACCGTATTCACCATAGACCTCAATTGTAATATGGACAAGCTCGCCATCAGACATATCTTTAGGTCCTGCACCAGAAGGAAAACTAAAATCTGGGTATGCGCTATTGGGTGTATATCCACCGAAGTACACTCCAAGGCCTTCAAGAAATGTGGTCTGGTAATAAAATCCTGCATACATAAGTGGACCCGCAGCCGTGAGCGGATTTTGGTAATGCATGTCGAAACCTAAGCCAATATAGCTATAAGGTAGTAGACTGGGCTTAAACTGAAGGTTTGTCTCGAAACGGAAATTCTCTAAATATGCCAAGTCCTCGCCAAAAGTGAGCATCGCCGGCAGGTCTGTAAAAACAGCATCAACATCTGAGGTATAGCTCTGGTGTAGTTTTCCATCTGAGACACTCCAGTCTCCAGTTAGGGCATTCCATCCTGTAGGAAGTTCGGTTAATCCATTAAAGTTCTGTTCGAGAACGATAATTTCTTCGGTGTTTGCTATTGGGATAGCTGTTTCTGTTGCCATAGTAGGAAAAATTGTGCCTGGCATTAAGACCAATAACAGAGACATTAATATGGCAAGTGAAAGTGTTTTGTGTAAAGACTTTGTGTATATACGGTTTCTACAAAGATTTAGATTCATAGTTATTTTTAACTCTCCTTAGTTAGTTTAACCAACCAATTTATTTAAACTCTAGCTTAATTTAAATTAAGCTTTGGTTGAATAGAAATGTTGGTGAAAATATTTCTGCTATGCATAGCGCGATAAATACGTATATTCATTTTTTCTATTTGTAGAAAATCCAAGCTAACTTTAGCACATGAAAAAAAAGGTGTGAATGTAAAGGTTAAATGCACAGTTATGGATAGCAGTAGACACCTATTATGGGTGTATCAAAGAATTGTTTGTTTATTTGCTGTGTTACATCTTCTAAGTCGATGTCTGTGAAGAGTTCTGGGTGAATACATTTTGCCCAATATAAGTAACCAATTATGGCGCGTGGTCCGTTTCGGGCACTAAAGTCACAAACATATACACGACCATTCTTTACTGCATCCACATTTTGGAGTTTTGGTTGATTAAGTATATCAGTTTTAACTGCAACAAAGTCATTGGCATCATGTGTGGAGCTAGAAATTAGCTCAATAATCACTGAAGGGTTCTGTGCGACAACAAATTCAGGGCTTAATGTAGCTGAGTACATTAATTGTTTATTTGCAATATTTACGCCACCAGCCTGATAAATACCTAAATCGCCCCATGTATTGTAGGGGTAGTCATACCAATCAAGAAAGACAGTTACTTGTTGGTCCTGAGGTAATGCCGCTACGCGGTCTTTGACAATCTTATTGTAAGATTGCGCCCAATTGACATATGCCGTTACTTCTTTTTGGTGTCCTACTATAGAGGTTAGGTTTTGCATTAAAGAGCATGTATGGTCTATTATTGTTGGGTAATTGTATAATTGTTCTGATGTCATGTCTATTGGATTTGTTAGGGGTTCGGGAGCGTTTGTGTTTGCAATGTATATGGGTATACCAGCGTTTTGAAGTTGTGGATAAGCACCTTCATTGTAGGTTATCAAGTTGCCAGAAATTATAATGTCGGGTTCTAGTTCAAGTACTTCCTCAACATTGAGGTAATAGGCATTTTCGCCTACAAGAGGTACGTCTATCATTGATGAGGGTAAAACGACATCGCCTGTTCGCCCTACTATCAAATTCTCAGCACCCATGCCACACAGAGTTTCTCCAAGACCTGCATCCATGACAATAACGCGTTTTATTGGGAGCTGTACGGTAACGGTATTGCCGACGCCATCGATAACGGTAATGGTTGTTGGTTTAGTGTTACGGGTAAACAAATTGTGAGATGATCCAGAGGAGTAGAATTCGTTGTAGATTATGTAAAGTGATGCTGTTGCAATTAAGGTGATAATAATTATATATATTACATGTTTTTTTGTCATTTTTTCATCTTCCTTAAGAGTTAAGGGTGTTATTTTTCTAAAGTTTGAATACTAATTGGTAGCCAATTGATTTATTTAAACATGTGCTTAACATAAGTTAACTATAAGTTGAATAGAATAAGATACAGACCTTCATAATCAACAAAAATTAAATCAACCCATGATTAACTTAAATTAAGTAAAAGTTTATAATCATAAGTCAACTCATTAACACACACATAAACACTAGGAGAGAAAACAGTGTTACAACAAATGCAGTCCCTTATAAAAAAAGAAGAACAACACTTCATTTACCCAAAATATCAAGACAACTGCATTTCAAACATACCTGACCTACTAAAAGAAAGCTTTGAAATATACAACAAATCAACAAACAAACTCTACAATCATGAAACAGAAAAAACATGCATAGAACAAAACAAAAAAATAATACTCATAATAATAGATGGCCTAGGATACTCCCAATTCCTAAATCAACAAAAAAATGACCCCTTTTTAACAAAACTCACCAATAAAGGCATAGTTCGACCCCTAACAAGCGTTTTTCCCTCACAAACAACCAACGCCCTAACAACCCTAAACACAGGCCTAACCCCACAAGAACACGGACTCTTCGAATACTTCATCTACCTAAAAAACATTGGAATAATAAACGCCCTAAAATGCGAACGCATCAACTCAAAGAAAAAATCCCTCATAGATGAAGACTTTAAACCAAACAATCTCCTCCTATCAAAAGAAAAAACACTCCATGAAACACTAAATGAAAAAGGCATTAAAACCTATACACATGCACACATAACCAACGCATTTAGCACTTGTTCAAACATAATTTTTCGAGGCAGCACCATAAAACCAGCATTAAACACATCAGACTCAATCGCAGGATTACGAAAAAACATAGAAGAAAACAAAGACAAAACCGCATACTTTTTCATACACCTACCCACCACAGACACTATCGCCCATGAATATGGACCCAACAGCCCTCAATATTACACTGAATTATCAAATATAACATACCAACTACACAGAGAATTAATACAGAAATTAGACCCAAAAATAGCTAAAGATACACTACTATTATTAACTGCAGATCACGGTGGAGTAGATGTAGATATAGAAAAAACAGTGTATATACCAAAAACAGCCCTACCCCTACAAACCGGAAAAAATCATGAACCAATCGCACCTACAGGAAGCTATAGAGAAATTTTTCTACACATAAAAGAATCAAAGCTCGTTGAAACAAAATTATGGTTACTTAAAAAAATCGGCGACAAAGCCCAAATAATTGAAACCAAAGAAGCAGCAGAAAAAGGCCTATTTGGCATAGGCAAAGTTAGCAAAAGCTTTTTTGAAAGAGCAGGAAACCTACTAATTTTACCATACGGTAATGAAACCATATGGTTTGAAGGCCCAAACGAAAGAAGAATTAACTACTTAGGACAACATGGAGGACTAAACAGACAAGAGATGATAGTACCCTTTGCAGTTGCTAACCTTAAAAATTTAAGAGAAAAAACAAACCAACATTAAAACCTATCAAAAATCATCTATAAGCATACAGATGAGAAAACTTGAGCCACCAAATAACAACATTACCCGATGGACGCAAACTCGGATATGCTACAATAGGCAAAGGCACACCAGTCATGTATTTCCATGGCACCGCCAGCAGCCGACTTGAAATTCATCTTTTAAAACAACTTACCACAAAAGGAAAACTACAACTCATCACATTCGATCGCCCAGGATATGGATTATCCACCTATAAACCCCGAAAAAATCTCCAAGACATCAACAGTGACCTAAACTTTTTAGCTGACCATTTAAACATTAAACAATTCAATGTTTTAGGCTGGTCAGGGGGCGGTGCTTTTGCACTTGCATACATGACACATTTCCCTCAACGAATAAAACGAGGAATAATCGTGAGTACACCTGATTTACCATTTGATGCCTCAACAGCACACAATATACCATTTGTCAAATATGTAATGAAACTACCATTTCTAGGTAAAATAGCCATGCGTAATATGCGACAACAAGTGCTCAAAACCAAGGATACAGAAGCCTTTTTGCGTTCCAATCAAGGTAAACAAATGCTACGCACCTGCTCAAACCGTGACTTGACATTTTTCTCTGACCCCATATGGATGGGATTAATGCATCAATCTATAGCTGAAGCCTTTCGTCAAAACAACAGCATTAACGTGGTACTTGAGGAACACAAACTTTTCCTAAAACCCTGGAACATACCATTCAAAAATATCGGCAACAAATTAAATGTTTGGCAAGGAACAGAAGATAAAACTTGCCCTATAAAAAACGCTTACAGCATAGCTCACAAAGTTAAGGGTTGCAACTTAGAAATTTTCCCCAAACAAGGACACTGTGTCATGTTTGATAACTTAGAGAAACTAATAGAGTTGCTAAAAACCGTTTAACAATTTTATTATGCTAAAATATCTAAAAATTTACCTGCTGGCTCAAAGCACAAAATTTTTCAGTCATGTTGCATAACCTATCATTTTTCATAAGAGTTCACCATTAACAAGTCAATACTGGAAAAACCATAAAAACAGACAATGTTTTCATGGAATGAACTAGTATGATTTATAGCAGCTATAGTTTTGAAAAAATGAGTTAGTTTTGCAATAGAGACTATTTTATGGCGTTAATTATGTCTTCGATGAGTGTTAAAGTACCGTTGAATCCTGTTATAGGGCGGTTTGTTAAGATGATTTTTTCATGGTAGGGGAAAGATGTAGGGATAAAGTGAGGTATTTTTTGTAGTGTGAGTGAAATGTTTTTTTCGATACTGCTGCCGAATAGTAAAGTTGGTTTTGTTTTGTTGAGGTAGTCTGTTATTTCGTATTGGTCAGGATTAATAAGTAGATGGGTGTTTGGTAGATTATGTGTTAAATAATTTTTTAGGGCTTCATAGTTTTTTGTGCCAATTTCTTTTATGCCGATGGTGACCGGTAACAACCCTAGATATTCGTAGAAGAATGTTGTTAAAGCGTAAACTTGTGAGGTATCTCCAAAAATGGTAAAGGGTGTACCACGGAGGTTGTTGGTGTAGGAGGAGGTTTGGGCGAGGGCGTGGTAGCATTTTTTTCTGACCTGTCGAGCTTTAGTTTTTATAATTTCGTTGGGTATTTTAAAAAATTCTGTGATAGCCTTGAACCATGTTTCAGAGGCAGATATTCCATAGGGGGCCTGTAAATTTAAATCGATGCATGGAATGTTGTGCTCTTTTTCTAGGTAATTGGCTATTTTGTCTCCGTATTCTTCGTTGAGAATTAAGTTGAGTTCAGCTTGGCCGGCTTTTTTTATGTTATCGATAGATTCGCCTGCGCATATTGCAGATAGCGTTTGGATGCCTAAGAGTTTGAGGGTTCGTTTAATTTCAGCGATGTCATTTTCCCAATTATAGTGGAAAATTGTGCTGCCGATAATGTTAACAGTTTGAGGAATTTTTTGTTTATTTTTATTATTTAATAGTTTGTCAAGGATTTTGATAGTGGCGTTTTGGAATCCGGATGCATATGTTCCTGTAAAGCCTGTACTGTCTATGGCTACGGTTGGAGTTTTAATGTTTGCGTTTTTTATTATTTGTGTTAAATCGTCTCCGATAATTGAAGTACCTGAGTGGTTGATAATGCCTATGAGGCTGTGTTGTTTTAGGTCAACATGTTTGAGTGCTTGGGTGACTTTGGGCTCGCTTCCGTATATGAAGTCTTGTTCGTCTATGTAAGTGCATGGGAGCCTGGTTTGGCCAAAATAAAAGTTAGAAAAGCATTCATCTGATTCATGTTTAGGATGGGGTGCTAATATGTTTGCCATGTAGGCGGTGTAGAATTTACAGCCTATAGGGCCATTGAGAAGAGTGCATGCTTCTTGAATGCCTTCAAAGGCAGCTATAGCACCTGAGAGAGAATCAGGTCTGTGGGGTGTAAGAGAGTTATTCATCATATCGCCATCCTTCGATAAAGGGAATTTTTAATTTAAAGTAGAGTTTTTTAGCATAGTCTAATCCAGAATTAAAGCCATATACAGGGAGAGTGGGGAAAAAGTCACAAGGGATATTGGCTGTTGTTAGATATCGGGCAGATAAAATAAAGTCTGGATCATTCAAACGTATAGCGTCCTCCATAAGTTTCGCCTCCGAATGTTTTATTCCCGATTTAGACAAGGGGCTTCCGTCTGATGTAAATATGTTAAAAGTACTAATTGTGGTTACTTTAACACCTATGTCCTGTAAGGCTAACTGTAGCCAGTCAATGTTAGCACCGTTAGAATTGATTAAGGCTTTTTTTCCTGCGAAAAATGGTTCTAATTGTTTCTTATCTTTTTCATATGTTACCTGAGCTTCTGTTATGAGTTTTTCAGCTAAGGCTTCTTTGTTGAATTTGCGTGCAATTGTACGTGTAAATTCAACGGTTTGTTCAAATCCTATAGGTAGAGGAATTTGCAGTGTTTCGGTTCCGAAGTGTTGATCTAAAAAGTTTGAGAGGTCATGTACCATTTGATCGTTTGAAAGAGGGAGATTAATTTTTGCTTTTTTAAAGTTTTTTATTTCTTCTATGTTTGTTTGTCTGATGTATCGACAGTTTATTTTTATATTTAATGCAGTTAATATTTTGTTTACTTCTTTAAAGTTAGGATTTGCAGTAGTAGACAAGTTTTGTTCGCCAATAATGTTTATACCATCATCTGTTGGTCTAACAGTTTTATCTATGAATTTTTCGGCGACTAATTTGCAGGCTGTAAGCATGCCTAAATAGAAGTCACCACCTATTACGCCATCTGTGGGTACGTGTATTATTTGCTGTTTGTTCGTATTTAATTTGGCTGTAAGAGAGTTTATATCGTCTCCGATTAAACCTACTGGGCATGCGGTTATTAGAAAAATGGGTTGTGTTGGAAATCTTTTTTGTAGGTCTGTCAAAATTTCGTCTAAATGTTTTGTTCCGCCAAATATTACATCTGTTTCCTGCATGTTTGTGCATAAAAGGTTTGATATATAGGGTGTGTTTAAGTCAGGGAGCGTGCTCTGATGGGAGCAATAGTTGATGTATGCACAACCTTGAGGAGAGTACATTAGGGCAATTGCATCGTTAATTTGACTGATAACATTATAAGCACCAGTAAGTGAGCAACCATATAATGGTGGTTTTTCCTTTGGGACAGAAACTTGAATCGCTCTATTTGTTATACTGTTTTTGCAATCATCCACGTTTTGAGCAGTTATTTGCTGTAAATTATTACATACACATGTTTGAGGTTGTTGTAGAATTTTTATTTTCTTTGCGCCGTAGCAGAATTCTTGTATGAATTCTTCAAGATCCATATCTGATAGTGGTGTAGGGATTACAGGGTTAGAATGATACTCAATGTAATTAGCTATTTTAGAGTAAATATGGGCTAATTCAGTGTTGGGAGCAAATTCTATGATAGTTTTAGAGGCCAACTCTGCCTGTGGTATAATATCATTATGGGGTATGAAAGCAACTATGGTTGTTCCAATTTTTTTAGCGAACATTTCCAGTATTTGGCGTTCGTTGTTTATTCCTCGAAGGTTACCTATTATGCCACCAAGTTTTCCATTGGTGGAAGTGAAGCGTTGTAAGCCTTTGGCTATGTTGTTAGCGGCGTATATGGAGGCTATTTCGCCTGAGGATACAATGTACACTTCATCAGCATAACCGTCTCGCATGGGAACCGCGAATCCGCCACAGACAACATCGCCTAAAACGTCAAAAAATACGTAATCGAATTGTTGAGTGTCTAATCCTTGGTCTTTGAGAAGTTGAAGAGTTTGTATTATGCCTCTACCAGCACAGCCTACGCCGGGTTCTGGACCTCCAGATTCAATACATTTTACGTGATTATATCCTGTTAACATAACTGTGTCAAGTGAAACTGTACCAATAGTGTTTAGCTGTTCAAGAACTGTCATTTGAGTAAAGCCCCCTAAAAGCAGACGAGCGGAGTCATGTTTAGGATCACACCCTATCTGTAGGATTTTTTTTCCATTTACTGATAGGGCAGCAATAACATTAGATATAGTAGTAGATTTACCAATCCCGCCTTTTCCGTAAAAAGCTATACCTTTCAATGACTAACCTCCTCTACAGTAGCTAAAGCTGGTACTACATGGGGAAGAGAAAATGTTGACTTAGAGACCTGTTTCTTGGTTAAATAATTAAGAGCAGATAGAAGGGTTTTTTCGTCTTTAATGGAGACCGCCCCTTTGTTTTTAAGTATCTTCATTTTTTCTTGAGCTTGCCCTTTTGTGTAATCTCGCAACTCTATCAGAGTTTCATCTAACAAAAAAACGGGTATACCCTGTTCTATGGCGAAAGTTGCGGCATCCAAATTTTTAATGTTACCAGGACCATATGGAAAAGATGTTACTATTACTAAATCGGCTTTTTTAATTAATCCAAGATTATCGTTGTGAGCGGATTCACTAATTGGAGACATAGGAGCTTCTGTAACTGTATGTATTTTTAAAAAACTTGTTGTTTCTTGATCTGTATCTAGCAAGTTTAAAACCCCAACAGTTACATTATAACCATCATCTGTTAAACGTTTCAAAAGTGAACTACCACTACCTGACCCACAAATCACATGAATAGTTGAACTACGAAGAGGTACTTCATGATTAACGGATATAGGAATAATATAGGGTGTTTTAGTTATAGAGTTCTGTTTTACAACGGTATCTATGTTGAAGATTGTTTTGATGTTTTCGCTTGTTAAAACGTCTGTTGTTCCAGCAGCAACTATTTTTCCATTTTTTAACAATACCAGAGAATCACAGTAACGAGCAGCAAGATTGAAATCATGAAAAACACCTATCACTAAAAGTTTTTTGTTGTCACATAACTGTTTGAGTAAATCCATTATTTCTAGCTGGTTTGCTACGTCAAGAAATGTAGTAGGTTCATCAAGAAGAAGAACTTGTGGCTCTTGAGCTAATGCTCGACTGATAATGATTCGTTGCCGTTCTCCTCCACTTAATTCAGTTATTAATCGATCTTGTAGGTGTAATGTTCCAGTGTATGTCATAGCTTTTTTTGCAATAGCAACATCTTTTTCACTTTCCATAGCAAAACGAGAGAGGTGGGGTGATCGCCCCATCAGTACAACATCAAGTGCAGTAAAGCTAAAAGCGATTGCTGCACCTTGGGAGACCACAGCCATTTTTTTAGCTATGTCTACAGCTTTTAAGGTGTATATGTCATCATCTTCGAGAAGTATAGTACCTGTTTTTGGTTTAAGGGTGTGACTTATGCTTTTGAGTAAAGTTGTTTTTCCTGAACCATTGGGTCCAAGAATGCCTACAAATTGTCCAGTTTGAAATTGGAAACTAATATCTTCTATGATTTTAATAGAGTCATAGTAACAGTTTATATTATTGATTTTTAAGTGTACCATGTTTGTTGCCTCATGATGTATCTACTTTTTTCTTTCTTCGCATAAGATAGAGGAAAAATGGTCCGCCACATACTGCGGTTACTACACCTACGGGTAATTCTGTTGGGGCTATTACGACTCTTGCCAAGATGTCGCATAGTACAAGGAAAATGGCACCCATTACAGCGGATGCGGGGATTAGAATTCTGTGATCAGGTGAGAATATCATACGAGTTACGTGGGGAATGATTAAGCCTACGAAGGCTATTAAGCCGCTAATTGAGACTGCAGCGGCGGTCACAAAAGCACTGGCTATGAGGAGAATTTTTTTCATTTTTTCTAAATCTACGCCTAAATGTGTAGCTTCAGATTCACCTAGTGCTAATAAGTTTAGATCACGTGAGAACATATAGATAACTATGGAACCAATTATTATGAAGGGAAGAGCACTCCAGACGTCAGCCCATTCCGTGTATGAGAAGCTGCCCATAAGCCAGAAGGCTGATCTTCGAAATTGTTCAGGGAAAAGGGAGTGATAAGCGTTGACGATTGCACCAAGCAGGATGCTTACGGCGATGCCTGAGAGAAGTAGAGTTTGTACAGGCACTTTAGAGCCTACTCTTGAAATTGCATAAACGAAAAATACTGTTAATAGACAACCTATGAATGCAAAAATTTGCATTGTGTTTATGCCAATTATTGTTACGCTAAGACCTACAATAACAGCTGTGGTGGCCCCTAAGGCTGCTCCTGATGAAGCACCTATTGTGTAGGGGTCTGCCATTGGGTTTCTAAATAGGCCCTGATAGGCTGCGCCTGCAATAGCTAAGGCGGCTCCTGCGAGTGCGGCGCATAAGGCTCTTGGAAAGCGTACTTGTAAAATTAGTGCTGTGTCAACAGTTGAAACTGGATAACTAAATAGTCGGTTGAGACCAGGAGTGTTTGTGAGAAATACTTTGATTATATTAGAAAAAGGAATAGAAACATAACCTATACTTATGGATAATACAATAGAACATGCTAATATTATAAAGAGTGTAAATAGTATGAGTGCCCATTTTTGGGTTTTGCGAGTTGCATTTGATTTTGATGATTTACTTTTATTTAACATCAGTTTTGCTCCTTTGAAAAAAAGAGAAGAAGACTATGTGCTTCCAAAAATTTCTGGATGCATGGTTTTTGAAATTTCTTCTAAAGCATCAATAATTCTTGGTCCACCTCGTGAATATATGCTGTCACTGCCTTGATTGTAGACTTTATGATTTGCAACTGCATTAATACTAGACCAGCCTGGACGTCCGCTGATGTCGCTGTAGAGTAAAAGAATTATATCAGGGTTTTTGGATATGACGGCATCGGAGCTTATAATGGGGTAGGGTGTTATAGCGTCATAGAAGATGTTTGTGCCGCCAGCTAAAGTAACAAGGTCATCTAAGAAGCTGTTTGGACCCACAGCCATTAATGGATCATCAGATATTTCGATGTAAACTTTAGGTTTAACTGTTATACCTGCGACTTTATCTGTAATAGCATCAACGCGTTTTTGGAGGTTATCTACTAGTTTTGTGGCTTCACTGGTATGACCTGTTATTTTACCCACGAGTTCAATGTTATCAAATACATTGTTGACGTTTTTTGGGTTTAACACTATTACGGTGTAGCCCATGGAGCGTAGTTTAGCGGCTGCTTCATCACTTGCTCCACCGCCAAATGCCATAACTAAGTCAGGTTCTAAAGCAATTATAGGCTCTATCGCGGGCATCCAATAATTACCAATACTGGTAATAGTACCCTCAGCAATTCCCTTAGGAACGTTAGGTGGGTAATCACAAAAATCTGTAACTCCAACAACTTGATCACCTGCACCAATCGCAAATAAAACCTCAGTGCTACTTGGTGCTAAAGAGACAATTCTTTGAGGCACAGAAGAAATTGTTACTTCGGTACCATCATCATCGAATATAGTTATTGGACCTTTACTATTATTGTTGTCTACACCGCCATTAAAGAATACTATAAAGGCTGCAGCTATAATAACGACAAGAACTATTGCTATGATTAAATACATCTTTGATTTTTGCATGTTCACTTCAACTTTTTTGTTAAGTATTCAACAAATAGAAATCTAATAAACATTAGGTTAACGCAAATTAATTACAAGTTGATTAAATAAAGTAGAACAAATAACCATGGACCACAAACAAAACTGCAGAAAATTAATCCCATATTTTTACAGGGAATGAAACCTTGTATTTCCTTTTAAGTATTAATCCAACACATAACAAAACCAACCCCGCAATCCCCAAAATTAGATGAGTTTTATCTATAGAAAAATGATTAAAACGAAGACTCACAAGCAAAATTACAAGCAGTATTAAACCTGTACACACTAACAAGCTTACATCTAGCTCTACACTTTTTGATGCCATAATCATTCATATTTAGTCAATTTAATTAATCGAATATAAAAAAGTCAGGGATTCATACTGCACAAAAATGCTAAAAACATCATGTTAAACACTATGTGCAGTGTCTGTGTATTCGCGTGGTAAATGTCGAAGGTCATATATTATAATTATTACCCCAGCAATAACAAACATAACAAGCACTATAAACGATGTAAATAGAAGCACACCTATAAGCGAACGCAACGTAAAAAAAAGTTCAGCATAGTTAATAAGGTTCATTACAAGCAATACTGAACCAGCAATTAAAAGGATAACCGCAATTTTTCCTGCTAAATGCCGGAGATCATATTTTTTAATTATTACCCCAGCAATAACTAACAGAACAAGCACTATAAACGATGTAAATAAACATGACTCAGCTCGTAGAAGTATTCCTATAGGCAAACGCAACGTAAAAAAAAGTTCAGCATAGTTAATAAGGTTCATTACAAGCAATACTGAACCAGCAATTAAAAGGGTAACCGCAATTTTTCCTGCTTTCTGCGAATTCACACAACTCACCTTTTATGTCATACATTTAGTTATATAAAAAAAGGGGATATTTAGATTTAGTCTACCAAGACTGCATCAATGTACATACAGGAATAGAATCCAGAGAATTGATAATAAGCAACCATATTGACACCCACAACATCAGTTATGTACCGAAATTCTCAAATGTGGGTAAAGCAAATAGATAGACGTTTTTAGTTTTTTGTTTATATATCCCTTTATAAAGAGTATAAAAACACACAAACAAACTAGCAATTAATAATAAAAATGTCTACAAACGATAGTGGTATACGTGATGTTTCACGAGTTTTAGGTATTAACCAAAATACCACTGTTGGTTTTAAAAAAACAAGAAAATATCAAACTAGTAAATGTATGTTAGAGTTATTGTTGTTTCAGTTGTTTGGGTGTCAGTGTTGCATATTTGAATTTTTATGGTTCCAGGAAGAACTGGGAAATATGCTGTTGCGTTGGTACCTGTAGTTATTGTTTGATTGAAGATTAGTTCATTGTATTTGTATGATACTTGTGTGTAGGTTGTGGTAGAGGTTGAGTTAACTTGAATTTCCATGTATCCGGCATACGCTACGGTTTCGTTAAAGATTGTTGTTGCTGTAGTTGCATTTTGGGTGTATGTGGTATTGTTTAAGAGTATGTGTGATTCTTTGAGGTCTATGATGTTGGTGTAATTGTTGAGTTTGTCGGTTAAAGATGCAATTTGATCTTGGTAATCAGATATCTGTGCTTCATAATTAGATATCTCACTATTAAGATTGTTAACTTGGTTTTGCAGGTCGGCAATTTGTGAACTAAAGTCAAATATCTGTTCTTCTAGAGCTGTTCTGTTTTGTTGATCGATAAAGACTACTGTAGTAAAGCTTGAGATGAGTATAATACATATTAGGCCTAAAGCAAATGTTGTATTTTTTGTTTTAACAACTTCAACTTTTCGCTCCTCACGCTTTTGTTCATTATTTGATGGTTCAAGCCAATTTCTTGATTTAAACACCGATTTGTTAACCAATTTTACTTTAAGTGCATCCTCATAAGGACACATTTCCACACATCTTGCGCAAAGCATACACTGAGAAGTGTTAATTTTTCCACCTTTTTGTTCATAGACCTCGTTGACCTGTACAGGACAGACACGTTTGCAGACACCACATTTGGTACATTTTTCTTCATCTTTATCGATGTATAGAAAAGGTAATTTTCTAAAGATTTTAAACTGGTTAAGAGATGCTATAGAAGCTCCTGCTGGACAGAAACGACACCAAACCCGACGAACAAAAAACGCTCCGATTAACGTGACTGCAACAAAAATGACTGCAAAAATTTGTCCAGGAGTTGCAGATATAAAAGTTGTAATGTCCCCTATATATGGGTAACTAAAGTTGAGACTGCCTAATTTTAGTTGCCCAATCCAAGGCACAATAAAGGGCACAAGTGGTTCTATTATCAGGCTATAGGAACGAAAAGGTCCAGCCAATCGTTGAGCCATTACCACTGCAACAGCTAAGTTAGAAGGAGGTCTTAGCAACCACAATATAATGGGTAAAAACAGAAACATTCCCAGGATTATGTATCTACCTTTATGAAGAGCCGTGTTTAATTCAACTGGAAGAGGTCGGTGACGAATTTTAAGAGTTTTTCTTACCACATTTTCTACATCCATAAGGAAAGCAAATGGACATATCCAACCACAAAAAAATCTGCCCAAAAAAAGCGATGCCACAAACCAACCAACGAGTACATAGAGGAGAGGTATAGAAGGTTTGATGGAGAACAAATAAAATAAAGCAAATAAACTAACGATTTGAATAATAAATCGTAAAAAAGACACACGCATAGTACGATTTCGCACCCAAATCATAACTGAGAGCACACCTGCTGCTCCAAGTCCCGCTAACACAATAAGCCTAGACATATCGCTAAATAATGCTTCAAACATAGCTCATCATCGTTTTTGATAGTTTAGTTGATCAAGTTTTTCTCCAAAAAAATGTTAGGGGATTATTCTTGTGTTGTATTCTTTTAGATATTCAAGGTGTATTGCATCGTAGGGATAGCTCTCTGAGTCGGTGTATGGGAAACCGGTCATGTTTAGGAAGGGCAATGGGTCAACGGTGAAAGTAAAACCATATCCCCACTCATCAGGTGGATCTTTGAACCAACAAGCAACCACAAAGAAATAATCACGTGTCATCCCCTCTGCAGGTTCTAAAAGATCATCAATGCAAAATTGTAGCTTAACTTGGTCACCTTGCCGGCCGATAACAAACAGGTCATCTGTATCCTGTAGCAACTCTGTTACATCACCATAACGGGTGAAAGCTCCTGAAGACACAGAATAAGTTTCCCATAGTTGTCTAAGCACTGCAGAAGATGGCTTTAACATTGTCAAGGTTATGTCCTGCTGGGGCGTTACATCTATACCTATGTAATCATAGGTTATGTTCCAAAAGTTTGTTAGTCGCACTACATATTTGGTGGTGTCTTTGGGGAATAGACCGGTTAGGTCAACAGTGAATGTTCTGGCAGTGTAGTCGCTGGGTAGAGGAATTTGGCGGTCTTGTGGAGTTTCTATCCATGTGCCGTCAGCGGCTAGAACCTCTAAGGTAGGCATGGGTACAATTGGTGTGTTTTCAGTTATCAGACCAGCTGCTGCAGCGGTTTGGAATTTACTTATCCAATCATAATATGTTTCAGCTGGTCCCCAATCGGCCATGGCTGTTATGACCAGTTTAATCTGGTCGGCCTCTGAGAGGTCGCCTAAGTTTAGTGTTAGCTGATTTTGAATGACATTATCCCATGATGGGCTGTCGTTGCCGTTTACGCCTGGGGTGAAGTTGCCGTCTTGCCAAAAAATTGCGCTTAGAACATCTTCGTCTTTCTCATTTATAGCACTTACTGGAACGAGAAGTGCGCCCGTGGAAGTGGTATAGATTTGTCCGGTATAACCCTTGTTGAGATAGTTAGTTAGGGAAGTGTAGACCTCTGTGTCTATGGGGTGATCAACAACGAGTAGGCTAGCATAGTCGAGGTAATAGAGTTCATCCCATTGTTGGAAAAGAGCAATATCAAAGTATCCATTTTTCGCATTTAGCACCTCTTTATCAAGTTTTACATAATCGTAGGGATTGCCGCCAATGAAAATGATTTCTCCATTTGAATTAATATAGCCAGTGTAGCCTAACCAACCAGGGTTAGACACATCAGTAACATAGCTATAACTGTCACCATTCCAAATGTATAGAGATGGACAGGAGGCATATCCACTGATTAAATTGTAATTGGCCACTAAGGTCATAGGCTTATCAAGTGTAAAAGTTAATGAAGGCTCTCTGGAACTATAACCCTCACTCCAAGAGCCAAACTCTACAACACCAGTTCCAATATCAAGAACGGTGGGTACCACAACTTTGTATTGACCTGTTGGCAAAAGTACAGAAAATCGGGTTTCATGTGTTTCTCCATTAAGTGTAAAGGGCAAAGGAACACCTTCACCGCCTGAGCGGTCAATTATGAGTGTACAATAACCAACAGGCACAACTGTTAGTGAACCGCTGAGACCATTTAGTTTAACAGTGTGTTTTCCTTCAGCAGATACGGTAACACTAAAGTCAACATTCATAGTACCGTGTGCTTCAACTGTAATTAGTTTTGTATCAGCTATGGTATTATCAACTGTTAGTGTTATCTGTAAACTGTCTGTATCATCAGTGGGGTTTATTGCAGATGCAGATACCGTAGCAGATTTATCAGGCCAAATTTCATCAGGGTTAACTTTAAGACCGTAAAGCACTATTTTACTTGAATTAGTAGATGACTCAGTTAAATCATCAGATGATTCAACTAAATCATCAGGCAATTCATCCAAGTCATCGATAGTTGCCTTTAGCAAAAAATAGGATACTAAATCTCCAATTTGTACAGTATAATTTCCCACATCAATTTTAACAACTGTAAATTCAACAATTTCAGAAGTTTGTAAACCAGCAAGTGTTATACCTGCAGAATCCGCAATAGCTCCGTTTATTTCAAGATTAACAGTGGTATAGCCCTCAATGGTGCCTATGTTTGTTACATTCACCGAGATCTGTATTGGTCGTCCTACTAAGGTTTCACGTGGGTTCACCATTAAATTAGTAAAAACAAAGTCAGCAGATTTAGCACTGACTGATAGGTCACTGTGAGTGGGAAGGTAAAAATATATGCCGGCAGCTATACCTACTATGATTAAATCAATAAGTAAGAATGTTTTTAGTTTACTTACGGTTGAACGAGACAAAATTTATACCTCTGCGTAATTTGTTGGATTTAATGAAGGGATTTTGGATGTTTTGTAAAGTTTGGGTTTATTGGTTATGTTGGTGGTTTGGTTAGTTATTGTAGTGGTGTATATGAGGTGGAGTATTGTTTTTTGCATGTTATCGCCAACTTTGTTGAATGATGTATCAATCAACAAGAGATTTAATAAACCTTAAGTTCATTTTATTTAATCATAAGTTGATTAACTAAAGTTTAACAGAATTAACTATAAAAATAACCACAAATAACACGTATGAATTAATCACATTCACAACACTAAAACACAACAATAACACAAACAAATCAAATTATCAAAAAAGTTTTTAAAATAAAAAAAAAGTGGAAAATATTGAGTTATTTACTAAATAGTTCTGGATGGAGCATATTTGCAATATCCTCTAAAACATCTATGAATCTTGGTCCGCTTCGCGAATAAGCATCATAATTGTATGGACTATAAACTCGCCCGTTTGCAATTGCGTTAATGTTTGACCAACCTGCACGTGCTTGAAGACTATTGATAGATGTTGATGTAATAATTACATCAGGATTTTTAGCAATAACTATCTCGTTACTCACCTGAGGGTAAGCGGCGTTTATATCACCAAAAACGTTCACGCCACCAGCCAAAACAATAAGGCTATGTAAAAAACTGTCCGCACCTGCAGCATATGATCCAGTCAAATAACAAACATTGGGTTTATCTGTAATGTCTTCAACTTTAGTTGTTATAGCATCGATGCGCGCTTGAAGGCTGTTTATTGTTGCTGCAGCTTTATCAGCATTACCAGTTGCTTTGCCAATAACGTCAATATTATTGAGTATTTTGTCGACACTAGTGGGGTTTAGCACTATTACAGTGTATCCTAAGTCACGTAGTTTATATGCTGCATCATTGCTTGCACCATCACCACTTGCAAAAATCAAGTCAGGATTTAGGGCCATTATAGGCTCTATTGCCGGTTGCCAATAATTACCGACGGTACTCATGTTTCCTGCTGTGATCCACGCTTTAAAGTTGTATGGGTAATTACAATAATCTGTAACTCCGATAACTTGGTCACCTGCACCGGCAGCAAATACTGTTTCAGTTATACTGGGTGCTAAGGAGACGACACGTTTAGGAGCTGAGGTTATAGTTACTTTAACACCCTCATCATCAGTTACAGTTACGGGGAAAGCGGGAGTTGTGTTTTGGTTGGTGTTGGTATCAGTATTACTTGTTGATGTGCCAGAGCTTTCTTTGTTTTCTGAGTTGGCATTGGTTTGTGTTGGTGATGAGATGGGAGTTTTTGCAGAAGTTGATGGTGAGGTTTGAGTTTGGCCAGATTGTTGTGTTGGCGATTCAGAAGTGGGAGCGTTTGGGGATGCAATGTATTCGGTATAGATAACATAGGTTGCGGCAGATGCTATTAGAGCAATAAGGACAATTGCCACTATTGTCATGCTTTTATTCATTTATTCATATCTCCAAATGTATATGGCAGTAGTTAATCTAACCAAAGTATTTAAACCTGCACTTAATTAAACTTAACCATAAGTTGAATAACTTATCAACCTAACACACAAACATTTCAACACAAATTTAATTTAGCATTAGACACAACAATGCAAAAACTACCTCACTATCAAAAAAATACAATATTTAGCTAAATTATCTATGTGGGATTATCCGGTTGGGCATGCCGGGACCCACTATAGACTTCAGTTTCTCAACGGCTTTAGGCTGAGAATGTGTAGATGGAGTTTCGGATCTATCTGCACAAATAGATAATACCCAATCAAATATATAAAGTTTAGTTTAAGTTAAGTTAATGTTTAGTTGATAATATTCTGTAAAAAAAGAAAAAAATAGGAAACACTTACAAAAAATCAAACACAATTCACGGATAACAATAAGCACCCACGCTAGATACACCGAAAAATTGTTGATTTAATTGTTGACTTACAACATCCGGATTAACATCTACAAATAGATCAGGTTGAAGCCATTTTGCAAAATACAAATAACCAATTACTGCACGTGTCCCACCTCGAGCATTAAAATCACAAACATATACACGCCCATCCTTCACAGCATCCACACCCTGAAAATCAGGACGACCAAGTACGTCATTACGAGCAGCAATGAAATCATCGACATTATGAGTAGGGCTGAGAATCAATTCAATAATTACCGCAGGATTTTTTTCAACAACAAACTCTGGACTTAATGTAGGTGAATAACTCGTTTCGTTTTCTGCAATATTAATACCTCCACCTTGATAAATACCTGATATAACAAAAGTTGAATATGGATAGCTGTACCAATCAAGAAAAACTGTAGGTTGGTCTTCACGAGACAATGTAGCTACACGATCTTTAACAAGAGTATTGTATGGTTGCACCCAATTAACGTATGCAGTTACTTGTTCTTTGTGTCCCACCACATCAGTTAAATTTTGCATTAAAGAACAAGTATAATCCACTATTGTTTCCATAGCATACAATTCTGCAGAGGTCATTTGAGCAGGGTTTTTTGCTGGTTGAGGTTCAGTTGTATCGGCGATAAATATAGGTATGCCCTCACCTGTCAACAGATCATAGAGTTCAGTGTTGTAAGCTATCATTGAGTCAGAAATTATAATGTCAGGCTCTAGTTCAAGAATTTTTTCCACACTAGGTGAATAGGAATCAGTTCCTACAACGGGCACATTCAAAATTGATGGGGGAAAAGTTGCGTCAGTTGTTCGTCCAACGATTAAATCTTGGCAACCCATGGCGCATAAGAGCTCTGTTAAAGCACCATTTAGGCTAACAATACGTAACACTTTATCAGGTACGGTAACAGTGCGGCCAGCAGCATCAGTAACGGTAGTGCCGGATGAGTCAGAGAATTTCTTAGCTAACGGACTATTGGCAGAGTTGGTTGGTGAAGATGGAGTAGACGGTTGTGTGAAAGAAGGCTGTTTATCAGATGAGAAAGGAGCGGGGCTGGATGTGTAAAATATATTGTAAGCAACGTAAAAAGTGACTACTACAATTAAGGCAATGAACACAGTGGCTATTATGGTTTTTTTATTCATTTTTTCACCCCCTTGAGCAGATGATTATTTTCAACTCTCCAAGAACAGGATATAATTGAAGTACCCAACCACCTTATTTAAACCTAGTCTTAACTCAAATTAATCACAGGTTGAATAAACAGAAGACTCAAAAAACACGCATCCCTTTTAATACCATCATATTGATACTCTGATTGCTAAAACAATTTTAGAATCGATTACAACAACAAAAATTCTCTAACCAAATTTTCAAACAGCCGTCCCAATATTTCCATGAAAAACTACACCATCAACAAACCGATACTGAAAAAACAATAAAACCACCAAATTTCATGATAAAAAATAAACCAAAACCCAAACTCTAAACCCAAAACCACCCAAATAAAAAGAAACATTTCACACTAAAAAAAGAAAAAGGTAGCTCAACTACCCCAAGTTTTCACACACTTGACCGTCTTAGAGCAACTTTGCACCCAATGAAAAAAACTACACCAAAAATCAAAAGACCCGCAAAGGACAACCAAGGAAAAGGCAAATCTAACAATATAGACCGCAAAAGCTCAGTAGAATGAGTCAAAGGCAGAAAATACAACACACCTTTAGCTACAGCAGGCAACTGGTTTAACGAAAAGAAAGTACCGCACAAAAAAGTCATAGGCAAAATCACCAGAGTACTAAAATTACTCATACCATGATGAGAAGAGACGATAAAAGCTATAAGCACACCAAATAAAGCAAACACGAAACACGACAACAGCAATATCAAGAAAAACAATGGACTAATCAACATAGAAGGCGCAAGAATCAAACCTACTGCATATATAGCAACAGCACTAATCGCTCCCCTCACCATACCTATCAAAGCCTTACCTATAATAATAGCGTATGAACTAACAGGAGACATCAAAAGCTCATCAAAACTTTTGTAATACATTTTATCCACTTGAAGCTTTGAAGCAGCACCATTAAAACTAATGGAAAAAGCCGTTAAAGCAACAATACCCGGAATAACAAATGATAAATAAGGAAAACCATCTACAGCCATACCCCGACCTAAACCATAACCAAAAGCCACTAGATAAAGTAATGGAAGCACAAGACTTGTAGCAATCAAAGACATCCAATGACGCCGCAGAACACGCAAATCAAGCCAAAAAACCGAATAAATATCACCAAGCATGCCCATCATTGATCACCAACCTTTTCACCTGTTTGTTCAATAAAAACATCCTCCAAATTTGATTCCCGAATAATCACCGTTTTCGCTTCCGAAGACAACCCTTTAACATAATCATTTGCAGCCTCTCGATTAGCAAAAAATTGATAATGAGTCTCTTTATTATCAGTAAGAATTTCAACAACTGTTGACCCCACTTTTTCACGAAGACCAGTAGGAGTATCTACAGCAATTAATTGCCCATGATGCATAATTCCAACACGATCACACAAAACCTCCGCCTCCTCAATATAATGAGTAGTAAGAAAAATTGTAGTACCATCTTTGTTTAAACGCCGCACAAAATCCCATAAACGACGTCTGGTCTGAGCATCCAATCCAACAGTTGGCTCATCCAAAAACAACAACTTGGGCGCATGAAGAAGACTACAAGCAATAGCTACCTTCTTTTTCATACCACCCGAAAGAGCATCAATTAATTGATTAGCACAATCTGCTAGCTCAATGTACTCTAACAATTCTGCAATACGCTTCTTACGTTCAGAAGAACTCAAGTGTTGTATACGAGCATGAAACTCCATGTTCTCCAGAGCAGTTAAATCACGATCCAAACTCAAATGCTGCTGAACAACACCTATCTCCTTTTTCACCTTAGCCGGCTCAGTTACTACATCATATCCACCAACAGAAACACGACCCGAAGTTGGACGCGTTAAAGTGGTCAACACACGAATGGTAGTTGTTTTTCCAGCACCATTAGGCCCTAAAAATCCAAAAATTTCACCCTTACGAACACTTAAATTCAAATTATTAATAGCCTTAACAGAACCATATTCCTTGCAAAGATTTTCAGTATAAATACAATCTATCAAACACTACCCTCCAATTTAAACGGCAAATGTTTTATATCAAAATTTTTCAAAGCCTCTGTAACCGCAGCCTTGGTAGCAAAACCAATTAACTCACCTATTTTAGTATGTCCACCAGTATGCTTGATTACTATATCAGGATTTACACCTGAAACAACAATCATACTATCAGTTCCTGTACCAGTAGCTTGCACCTGCGGCATATAAGAACTCTTATAATCAAAATCTTGCAACGCAGCAGTTTTAGCCTCTGTAGCAGACATTATAGCCCTAGCCATAGCACCCACAGTCAAAGTCACATTAGTTAACAAAATAATGTTTATAGTACCTGACATTAACTTCATATGAGTTTCATGTTCAACCCAGTTACCAGCATCTACACCCATACGCAAAGCATTATTACGTGCGCCACCCGTTGCAATACAACAAACATGAAAATCTCCATAGGTTTTCTCACAAACCGACACGGCCTCCATATTTACACCTGTACTTAGAAAAATAAAATCCCTTCGCTGAAGACCTAAAGCACTAGGAAACTGTTTCTTAAATTTCTCATATCCCTGTAGAGACATATGCCGCGTTGATAAAGGATCTGGAACAAATATATTTCCTACGTTACGGACTTTTTGTAATCCATCCATAGTTGATAGAACTTGACGACGCTCATTAAATGAGATAAGAGTCAAGTTAAGTGATACATCTTCATACGTTTGATATACAACACGAGCATTTACTTCTTTAAATTGAAGATCTATAGGAATTTCTTTCAATGTTACATGTTTACTCATTTATTTTTTTCTCCATTACTGTTATTTTTCATTAGAACCCTCAAGCAGACCCTCTATGTTTAAGTAGAGTTTCTGCAACTCTTTTTTCGTTTCATCAGGAGCTTGCCACATATCACGATCAATAGCCTCCAAAAGCCGCTCAACCATATTTTGCAGGGCATAAGGATTCACTTCTTTGAGCCATTCCTGCATGACTTTATCAAAAACATATTTTTTAGATAACTCCTCATACATCCAGTCTTCTACAACTTCTACTGTAGCATCCCAGCCGAAAACGAAATCCACATTTCTAGACAAGTCAGCAGCACCCTGATACCCATGTTTTTTCATGCCTTCGATATATTTTGGATTAAGAAGACGAGAGCGGAAAACAAGACAGGTTTCCTCAGCAGTACTTCGAACTTTTACTCTGTTAGGATCTGAACTATCACCGCAGTATGATTTGGGCATTTTTCCGCCTACAATTTTAACTGCATTTATCATACCGCCATGAGAGTCATACCAGTCATCACCGTCTAAAATATCGTATTCACGGGAATCCTGATTTTTAACGGTAACATTAATTTTTTTTAGACACCGTTTGAATTGTTCAGGTGTCTGTATACCATAGCTTTTACGGGTATAAGCATAACTACCCCAGTTAATGTATATGTCACTTAAATCGTTTTGATCTTTCCAATTTTTAGAGTCTATAACCTCGCTTACACCACAGCCATATGCTCCAGGTTGGTCACCAAAAATTCTATAACAAGCCGCTTCCCTAGCTTTTATAACGTCTACGCCTTTGGCTGTTTCGTCCATTACCTCAGAGTCTACATGCTTAGCTATAAAATTTTGATTATGGGATTCTTTTAGTCCAGCAGCTAATTCAACAGCGGCATCAAGAAGGTTAACTACTACAGGAAAAGTGTCTCGAAATAACCCACTGATACGCATGGTAACATCTATGCGAGGACGTTTGAGTACTTCAAGAGGAATGGGTTCTACGCCAACAACTCGGCCGCTAGATCGTTCCCAAACAGGTTTAATTCCCATTAAATAAAGAATTTCTGCAATATCATCCCCCTTAGTTTTCATAGTATCAGTTGCCCAAATTATAATACCAACAGATTCAGGATATTTCCCTTCTTCCTTTAGATACCGCTCAAGCAATACATCAGCTAAGGCGACTCCAACTTCCCATGCTGCAGGAGTTGGAACAGCACGAGGATCAACAGAATAAAAATTCCTACCAGTGGGTAAAATATCAGCCATACCTCGAGTTATAGAACCAGAGGGTCCAGGGGGCACGTAGCTACCTTGACAACCTGAGAGAGTATATGTTAACTCATCAGTTGTTGCAGCTAGAGCGGGAACAAGAAAACTGCTTATATATTGTAGGCATTGCTCTATTTTGGGGCTGCTGGTGCCCAACACTTCTTGTGATAAAGTTACAATTTTTTCTTCTTTGAAATCTGCTAAATGAAATTTTTGAATTAAATCAAATGAGAGGATACTTATTTCTTTTAGATGATCCCCATTAGTTTTGCCATCACTGCCAAGTTTACCTCTATGTGCCAAAAGATTATCATAGTCAAAGCCTAATAACTCTGCAATTGACTGCCTTAAGGAAGGTACGTCACCATTATTGAGGCGTGTTAAAGTAACAAGGAATTTATCTAGGCGTAAATCTTTTGGAGCTTCACCTAAAATGTGGAGGCCGTCGCGAATTTGCGCATCAGATAACTCGTTTATGTATGCATGAAGTTGTTCTAGAAAGTCGTCAAAGGAGGCAAAGGCGGTGTCTTGTGTAATGTTTAGGTCTTTGTCAAGTTTAGCTGCAACTACGTTTTCCCAGATTATATTGCGTAAAACAGGTATTTTTTCAGGGTCAACTGTTTTAGCATGATAGTACTCTTGAAGTTGAACTTCTAATTTTGCAAGTTCGTCATAAGAGTCCGCATCATGCATAACAGGTACTAAATGGTCTATTATGCAACAGTAACTTCGACGTTTAGCTTGAGTACCTTCACCTGGGTTAGTTATAGTGTAAGGATAAATGTTGGGTAAGTCAGAAATAGTTATATCAGGAGAGCAAGATTTTGATAACCCAATAGATTTTCCTGGAAGCCACTCTAAGGAACCATGGCAACCTATGTGCATAATGACATTGGCACCAAAAACGTCACGTATCCAACGGTAATAAGCGTAGTAATGGTGAGGCATAGATAAGTCTGGGCTGTGATATATACTAGCGGAGGTTTCCAAGTATCCACGGGGAGGCTGCAAGCCGATAAAGATATTTCCGTTTTTTAGCCCAGCGATTAAAATTTTACCGTTATAGGTATAAAGTTTTCCAGGATGCTTTTCCCAGTCCTTCTCCAGTTTAATAGCTACATCAGAGTTTAAATCGTTGAACCATTGTTCATATTGTTGAGGTGAAATTTTATCTAATGCCCTATCATTTAATTCTTGCGCACTTGCCCACCTGCGATCATTTGTTAACCCAGCAACTATGGTATCCATAAGTTTCTGGCTACTTTCAGGCAACGCATCTATGGTATAGCCTTGATTTTTTAGACCTTGAAGAATGTTCATAACTGAAACAGAGGCATCTAATCCAAAAGCATGACCAATGGTGTCATTTCTTGGCGGATAATTATGGAAAATTATGGCCACTTTCTTTTGATTATTAGGTAATCGTCGTAGTTTACCCCAGTTTAAGGCTAAACAAACCACCTTTCGTGTTCGCTCTTCAATGTGTTCAAACTTTATTATGCGAGCCCCAGATGAAGTGGTTTGAGTGCAATCCATAGTGGCAACAGGCACTGTTATTAGGGCACCATCAAATTCAGGCATGGCAACATTAGCAGGAACATCCATAATATTCAAACCCTGCATAGAGTCATGCCACTCCTCGAAAGTGTTACAGGTTGTTATAGCTTTAATTATTGGAACTCCAAGTTTTTTTAGGGTATCTGAAGCGTCAACACCAGAGAGACAAGTAGATAATGAAAAAGAAAATAAGCTTATTACAACATCTACAATCGGGGTGCCATCTTTTAAAAAGTAATTGTCAATTACCCAATCTAACCCATGCATACCCAGTTTTGAATTTTTTGAACCAAAAAACACAGGTAATACATTAGCACCTTGAGCCTCAATTTCATGAATTACGGCATCTATAAAACTGGTGTTGCCACCTTGCCACTGGCTCTGATGGAACCACAAACCCACAGTCAAACGATTAACATCAATTTTCTTTTCTACATATTCAGTTAAAGAAGGCACATAGTTGAAATGAGGATGGTAAATGCCTTCCCAAAGAGGCTTAGCTGGAGCCTCAAAAGTGTAATCAGCCCCTATGAAACGATTTGCAAGATAATAGAAGAGGTTTTCAAAATTTGTTTTACCACCATAATTAAGATAGAAAAAAATTTTTTGTTTATCTTCTGCTTGCACGGTTGTAAATTTAGTTTGTTCTTTGCCTCCAAAGAAGGGAGCAGAAACCATAAGGGGTACTTTGGCAATTTTTAGAGCTTCAGCTAACTTGTCAAACTCAGGTAAGTCACCCATTAAATGTACAAGGACTATATTGGCTTTTTTGGAAATTTCTATGAAATTGTCTAAAGTGCCAAAGTCCCGAAAGTCGCCACTTGAACGTAAACATAGGTCAATGGCATTTGGGAATTTTTCGTTTATCGTTTTTGCAGCTGATGTAGCTGGAATGGTATCTGTTGGAATTGTTGTTACAAGAGCTATTTTTAGTGTTCTCATTGTTGCATCCCCATTTTTTCTTCAAATAATGCAGACATTTTTGGATCGAGAAGGTTAATGTCCTCAACTATTGGTGTAACTACAGGTTTACCCGTGATAGAATGGGAAACATCGGTCTTAATTTCATAAACCTCTTCGATGTTTTGGGCAGTTAACACCTCTTCAGGAGTACCTGTTGCATAAACGCGTCCACGTTTAAGCATAAATAATCTATCAGAAAAACGGCTGGCTAAATTCAAATCATGTAACGTTACAATGACGGCGTGTCCTTTACTTTTAGCAAGACTCTTAAGTATACAAAGAATGTCAAGCTGATGTTTAATATCTAAAGAACTTGTAGGCTCATCTAGTAACAAAATTTGAGGTTGCTGTGCAAGAGCTCGAGCGATTATAACTTTTTGTTGCTCACCTCCACTAAGGGCAGAAAATTGACGCATCGCAAGATGACTAATACCTAAAAGATCCATCATTTGAACAACAATCTCATTATCCTGCTCACCTACACTCCAGTGAACATAGGGCTTTCTGCCCATCATTACTACGTCATATACCGTGAATGGAAAAGCACTTATAGATGTTTGAGGAACATACCCCATTAATTTAGATAATTCCTTAGTAGAAAATTTACTTGCATCTTTACCATCAAGAAGTATACTATTTGGACCTGTTTTCAAAATACGGTTAACACATTTTAATAAAGTACTTTTCCCTGAACCATTAGGACCAACAATAGATACCAATTCACCTAACTCTACATTCAAAGCTATATCTTTTAAAATTGGAATACCTGCATAACTAAATGAGAGGTTATTTATAGTTAATTTCAACCAAAATCACGTCTCCGTTTACGTATTAATAAATAAATAAAGAAGGGAACTCCAAGTAGTGAGGTTATAATACCAACGGGAATTTCTATAGGCATCATAATTAACCGTCCCACAGTATCTGCGCCAAGAAGCATAAAAGCACCCAATAATGCACTACATGGGATGAGATATCTATAGTCAGTACCAACTAGCATTCTTGCAATGTGTGGGGCAATTAAATCTACAAACCCGATAATTCCAGTAAAAGAAATTATACTTGCAGTTGCAACAGTTTCCAAAATCATATTAATAGATAAAACACGTTTAGAATTAACACCTAAACTAACAGCTACATCTTCACCCATACTTAAAACATTAATATTCCAAGCTTGAGACATCATAAGAATCATGGTAACGGCAACAATAGGGAAACAGATCAAAATATTTTGCCAAGATGTCGTGTAAAGTCCACCCATAAGCCAAAAAACAATAGCTGATACCGCATTTCGTTCAGGCGCAATATATTGTATTAGAGAAAGCAACGCTGAAAAAAGAAAACCAACGGCCACACCAGCTAAAATTATCGATTCAGAACTCATACCACTCATACGGGCAATTAAATAAACCACTACCATAGCTAGTAAACAAAAAACAAAAGCGTTACCGATTATAAGAAAACCACCTATGGTAGCAATGCTTACACCAAAAACTATAGCTAAAGCAGCACCAAATCCAGCAGCTGAAGAAATACCTAATATATAAGAAGAAGCCAGAGGATTACGTAAAATTCCCTGCATAGTCGCGCCAGCAGCAGCCAATCCAGCTCCAGCTATTAAGGCCATAACAATTCTTGGCAAACGAATAGTCCAAATTATTGTCTCAGTAAGAGATGACACAGGGCCTAAATTTAAAAAAGGAAAAATTTTAGAAAAAATAACAGTTAACGCTTCGCCAAGTCTAGGAGAAGCGGCCCCAAAGCTAAGAGAAACCACTGCCGTCACAATTAAAGCTAAGAAAAAGGAAAAAATTATAAAAAATTTTTTCTTCTTACCTTTACTGTATAGTTTCTTTACATCAGCTTTCGTAGTCATCTATATCTAAACATCCAAAGTGTTGTCAACATATCTCCTAGTTGTTAACAGGCATCCTATAGGGATCATGAAAGAGCTCGGTTCTAACGGCTGAAGCTATAGGTGCGGCGCGTAATTCTTCTAAACGTAAATATTTACTGCCCATAACTTCAGAGATTTGTTTAACTAATCCAAAAGTGAGAAAACCCTGTTCAGTATCTATAGCAATTGATTGTATACCTTTAGAGGCAATTTTACATGCAAGCTGTTTAGCCTCTTCTACGGGGTCACCACCGTAAAGGTTAACATTTGCTCGTCCATCGGAAACTAACACCAATAGAGGGAGATCGTCAGTTCGAAGAGAAGACTCAACAGCATCTAAGCCGAGTTTTAATCCATGTACTAAGGGTGTGCGGCCACCTGTTGGCAAATTGGATAAGTATTTTTGGGCCAATTCAATACTATTAGTAGGAGGTAGAATAAGTTCTGCCGAGTTTTTACGAAAAACTACCATACCTACACGATCTCTACGTTGATAGGCATCCAATAGAAGGGAAAGAATAGCTCCTTTAGTAGCACTCATACGCTCCTCGGCAGCCATTGAGCCACTAGCGTCGACAACAAACATAATCAGGTTACCCATTTTTGTTTCTCTGACTTTTTCACGTAAATCACATCTCTCAATTAGGAGAGCATTTTGGGAATTGCTTGTTACTTCTTTTCGTCGCTTTTGGAAAAGGGCTGCTGTGCGAAAAGTTGCATCAAAAGCTAAATCGGTAACTTTACCATGAGGAATCGTGCTTGCTACATAATGACCTCTTTTAGAGTCACTAATTATTTTTGAACGACGACCTGATCCATGGCGTTCAATTTCATCAAGGGCATCTGATGAGAACGGTTTTACAGTGTATGGAGAAGCTGCTTGGAAAATTTGTTCTTTTGTAGGATCTTCTTGTTCATCGGGTTGGTTATTATCTGAAGAGTTATCGTTAT
The DNA here is from genome assembly GCA_009776805.1 of Candidatus Bathycorpusculum grumuli. GTDB lineage: Archaea > Thermoproteota > Bathyarchaeia > Bathyarchaeales > Bathycorpusculaceae > Bathycorpusculum > Bathycorpusculum grumuli. Next base: position 41,265 of record WRNB01000002.1, read on the forward strand.
TATTTTGTGGAGGTGTTTGTCGGTCTTCATTCCATTTTTGTATGCTTTCATTAAGTTGTTGCTGTTCCATTTTAGGTTCTTCGAAGGGTTGGCGGCGTTGGCGGTGGGGAAGGACTAATTCAGCTGCTTCTTTGATATCTTCTTCTGTAACGTCTATGCGGTCATTGTAAGCGGCAATGGTACATGCTGTTTTGTACATAACTATGTCTGCACGGTGTCCGTCTACGGCGAAGTCGGTACAAATTTGTGTTATTAAATCTAGTAAATCTGAGCTTAGTTTTACCTTAGGTAAAAGTTGGGTTGCAGATAGGATTTTTTGTCGTATTTTTTCTTGATTATCTATTTGGAGGGAGATAAAAGATAGCGGGTTGCTTTCAAAGGCAATGCGGCGGCGTACTATTTCGGCCCGGGCCTCTTTATAGGGTATTCCTTTTACTTCGACTGATAGTGCGAAGCGATCTAAAAGTTGTGGTCGAAGTTCTCCCTCTTCAGGGTTCATTGTTCCTATTAAAACAAAATGTGAGGGGTGACTAAATGAAACGCCTTCGCGTTCAACAAAGTTTATGCCCATTGCTGCGGCATCGAGTAAAACGTCAACTAGGTGGTCATCAAGTAAGTTGACTTCATCAATGTAGAGTATGTTACGGTTAGCTTGAGCTAGAATTCCGGGGTCGAAATGTTTCTCGCCAGTTTTTATGGCTTTTTCAATATCTATGGTGCCTACTAAGCGGTCTTCTGTGGCACCTACTGGTAATTCAACTACAGAAACAGATCGTTTGGTAATTGGTAATTTTTCATTTTTTACATTTTTTGTGGCACATGCTTCACATAGGTCTTTGAGATTTTTTGGATCACAATAGAAAGGGCAGTTAGTAACAGTTTCTATTTCGGGTAATAGATTGGCTAGAGCACGTACAGTTAAGGATTTACCGGTTCCTTTTTCTCCTCTTAATAGGACTCCGCCTATTTTTGGGTTGATTACATTTAGAATTAGGGCTAGTTTCATTTTTTCTTGACCGACAATAGCACTAAAGGGGTAGACTATTTTGTTTTGTAGCTGCATGTCCTAAATCTCCACCTGTTAAAGAAATATTCAATAAAGAATATAAATTATTGTTTAACTAAAATTAATATCGAGTTTATAAACATAGGTTGACTAAACACAATGCACAACATATATAAAACTACGAACGCAAACACAACAAAAATTAAAAAACAAGACTGCCCAAAAACTATACTGTAGTTATGAGCTAAAATTAAAAACTGTGTGATTTAAAATATTTATGCAATAAAAATATAAAAATAGTTAAGACACAAATTTTTAGAATTGTTTACATCAGCAAAAATTTTGTTACAATGAAGCAACTTAACGACAACAAAAACGACCTTATGATCACTGTTACCAAACTCTACTCTGATGGTGCAAAAACGACTTTACACAAAATGTATATAACATATCAAATAAAAACATCATCCGTATTATCTTGCTGTTAGTTCTGAATTAGTATGGTTATCTTTAAAAATGTTTTTTGTACCATAAAACTATATTATTATGCATAACTATTTAAAAAATAGAATGGTGACGTGAATAGCATGGGTATTTGGAAACTCCGTTTATCAATGATTGGGACTTTAGCAATAATTTTTGGTTTATCAACTCTGGTCTTTACAATAATTCTAACATTATTTGGTAGCAGTTTAGGTATAATCCCCATTGGCATATTTGTTGTAATTTTTTATTTTGCACAATGGCTATTTTCCCCTCATCTGGTTGGGATTATATATAAAGTAAAAGAAATGGGACCAAACGACCATCCTGAAATTCATCAAATGGTTGAAGAGTTAAGCCGTAAAAGCAAAATTTCTCCACCTAAATTGATGCTTGCCCAAATTCCCTTACCAAACGCCTTTGCTTACGGTTCCCCTTTAACGGGTAACCGTGTCGCTGTAACACAAGGCTTACTTAGCTCCCTAGATAAAGGTGAAGTTGAAGCCGTTATAGGACATGAACTTGGTCACCTAAAACATCGCGATGTTCAAGTTATGATGACTGTCTCATTTCTACCCACACTCTGCTTCTATATAGGGTATTCTTTGATGCTCTCCGGCATGTTTGGAGGTCGAGACCGCAACAGTGGAGGCAATAATGCCTTAATTGGTATAGTTTTCGTAGCGTTTTCATGGATACTAAACCTGTTCACTCTCTATCTTAGTCGTTTACGCGAATATTATGCAGACCGCCACAGCGTGTCTATAGTTGAAAACGGTGCCGAAAAGCTCTCAACAGGCCTGGTAACAATCGTCAATGAAAGCAAAAACCAAAATCGTTACCGACGCAACAGTCAAAACCGAGAGCAAAAAAATAACTTATCCTTCAAAAACCTCTTCATTAGCGACCCCGACCGTGCAGAAACAGATGCTGAAAAACTCCACACAACCACCACCGACAACAAAAAACAGCTCCTAAATGACGTTTTATCTCAAAAAATAACAGGTGCAGAAAAATTCGCTGAACTATTTTCAACACACCCAAACATCATAAAACGCCTCCAAGCACTACAATCACAAAATATAGCCTCTTATGCGTAAAGCGTTGCTTCGATTCTCAGTCACTCCGCGGATAAATGAAACCTCCGCCCCGTCGGCGAGGCAAATCTCCGCACGCGTCTCTACCTTCGAATCAAAAGTTTAGTTATAGTAGGTTTTTCTTTTGTTGTTTGTAGGATTCGTAATCATGGCATTTGTAGATGCGAAGTTGTCTTTGCGGTTCTATACGACATCGTTTTCGGGCGTTTTTACGTTTTATGATGGGTGCTATTTGAAAGAAAGGGCATTTTGAACATAGGGTGCTGATGTTTAATTCCTCCATTGTGCTTTTAACAATATACATGTTATTGGTTGCAATATATACGTGTCAAACATAAATATCTTTTCCCAAAAATTTATTTAACCAATAAAAAAGAAAAAAGGTTTATTCATGCCGTAGAGCATCCACTGGTTTAAGTTTAGAAGCACTCCAAGCAGGATATAATGCAAATACTACAGTTACACCTATACCAAAAATTAAAGCAACAAATACAACTGTAGGCGTTAACAAGGGTTTAATAGCAAAACCACCACTATTTCCAGTAAGAAGCCCAGAACTAAGCACCCAAGACACACCATGAGCTAAAACCCAACCACCGATTATACCAATAATTGAACCAATTAAACCAATAATTACTGCCTCACCAAGAAATATCAAAAGCACCGTTCGACTTTTCATACCTAATGCTTTAAGAATACCAATTTCACGTGTACGCTCAATCAACGAAACAATCATAATATTCATGATGCTAACACCTGCAACCAACAGAGAAATTGCTGCAATACCACCTAGGAAAAGTTCTATAGTACTAATAATGCTTGCCACCACAGATTGTACAGCATCAGCAGAAATTACAAGCACCTGATTTTCAAAATGCTCACGAATCAAACTAGAAACACTATCAATTGTAGCCTTATCAGTATTTGTTAAAGTTACAATTATCATATCACAAGCATCAGTTCCAAAGAAACTCTCAGCAGACGATAACGGAATATACACACCAGTATCAGAAGGACCACCCATACCAAACCCACCAACAGTATCTAAAACACCACTAACTTGCACTGTACAATTTTCATTTACAGTTGGAAATGATGTAGCATTAAGCCAAAGCAAATTTATCTCATCACCAGGAACAATAAATCGTGTTCCATTTTGTCTAGGATCACTTACCCTACTACCAATTATAACAGTATCATTTTTTGGGTTTAACGGAATTGTTCCAGACTCAGCAACAAAAGTTCCATAAATCTCTGCATAAGTCGCGTAATCAACGCCATAAATAGTTACACTACGATTCAAACTATCTGATTCAACATAACCAAACTTTTGCATTACAGCAACAGCACCCGTTATGTTAGGAGACAAACTCACTATTTGTGAAGTATAATTATTATATAAACTAAAACCAGAACTATCTGAACTACTACCAATACCTATACTAAAACCAGAATCACCACCTTGACCACTACTTCCAGGCATAACAATTAAAGAATTAGCCGACAAACCCTGATTTAAATCATCAGTAATTGTTGCTTGTAACCCCTGAGTAACAGACAACAAAGCAACTATAGCGGTAATACCAATAGCAACACCAAGAATAGTTAAAGCAGAACGAAACTTGCGAAGTTTTATCGCACTAAAAGAATAACTTAAAACATTAACCGCCCGCATATTAATTCACCACATCCGATTGTATTTTACCATCAAACATATTTATCGTTCTTTTTGCAAGACCGGCTAATTTTTGATCATGAGTCACCATAATAATACTTACACCATTTTCCTTGTTAAGTTTATAAATCAAAGCCATTATCTCATTTGCAGTTTTAGAATCAACATTACCAGTAGGCTCATCAAGTAGTAAAAATTTGGGATTATTTGCCAAAGCCCTAGCAATAGCAACACGCTGCTGCTGCCCACCACTAAGTTCAGCAGGTTTATGACCCATACGCTCCTTCAAACCAACAATAGTAAGTAATTTTACCGCACGCCTACTACACCTAGACGCATCCATGTCAGCTATAGACATTGCTAATTCAACATTTGCCTTCGCAGATAAACGAGGAATTAAATTAAAAGATTGAAAAACAAAACCAATTTTTAAACGCAACACAGAAAGACGCGCATCATTTAATTTACTGACATTTACACCATCAATACGCATAACGCCCGAAGTTGGCTTATCAAGTGCACCAATAAGATTAAGCAAAGTAGACTTACCACTACCAGATGGACCAAGAATAGCAATAAAATCTCCAGCATTCACCCTAAAAGAGACACCACGAAGGGCCTCAACTGGAACTTTACCCATCATGTAAGTTTTTCTAAGATCTACTGCCTCAATAATCGCTGTCATTTTATATCACCTTAATTCACATTATACAACTCGTAAAACAAATTAGTTAAATATAAACTGTATCTAAAATAAGTATACACCATAGGTGTAATCAAACTTTCAAAAAAATATCAAATAACAAACAGCCTTTAACCTTTAATTATGTACTTTTTCAAAGTTTCCATACCCAACGTTCGTGTACCTCGCTCTCAACATCGCGTTTACTCTTTTTGTCAAACTATAGAAATTTTTTAATAACTGAAGGTTTTCCGTCAAAACGTGTGGGCAAACGAAAACTTTATCAAAAAACGCTATTTTACTCAATTAGATGAATAACTTAAAAATTACACTCATAAAATTTATAAGCAAAACTTGGCCATTCCACTAAATAAACAACAGAACTATCTTACAACTGTTCCAACACGTTTACCATCAACAGCTAAAAGCAAATTTTCAGGCTTAAACCCATTAAAAACAACCAACTTTACACAATTACGCTTCAAAACATCAACAGCCACCGCATCAATTACCTGATGAATCCCAACTTTATGCACACTACACTCAAGTACCCGCGTCAAATCATCAAAAAATAATTCATCCAATTTTACAGCATCAGGAAACTTACGCGGATCTTTATTATAAACACCTTCCTGATCAGTTCCCTTAACCAACAACCCAGCACCTAACCGTTCAGCCACCAATGCACCCACAGCATCAGTAGTATGACCAGGCTTTAAACCACCCATAACAACAATTTTCCCCTGTAAAAAACATTCAACCGCCTCATCAAGCGAAGTAACAACTTTACCCCATCCAAGATCCCCAAGCTTTTCCATAAACAATTGCGCATACAAACGAGAAACAGATATCGCAATACGATCCTGAGCATCAGACTCAAGACCCAAAAATTTAGCAATACCTATAAAATCACGTGCAAGAGCCCCACCACCCAAAACAACAGCAACTTCATGACCCTGCAACTTTACCTGTTTAATTAAATCAACATATTTACTCATCAAATCAGTATTAACAGGTGAAGCTACAACTGAACCTCCAATGCGAACAACCACACGAACCATATTGTCATCCCTTACTTTAATAAATACAACCCTTAATTAAACAGTTGCTCTACAAACTGACAAACATTATTATTGTAAAAAATATTATTAAACATGCACGGCAGGAAAATACATGAGTCAAAAAACAACTATGATAATGAAACCTAGAGCACCTTTTGATTTAGTTTCAAGTTCACTTGTTTTTACTGCTGGAGACAGAAGAGTTCGCAGTTTTCAAAAGGGAGTTTTTACGCAGGTTATAAATGTTAATGGCGTGTTTGTTTGGGTGCAACTGTCTTCAAAGGGTCAAGTTAACAAACCAAAATTAATGCTTGAATTATTTGCAGAGGAATATCTTTCAAAAGAGAAAATTCAGCAGGTTAAAAATGTAGTGTGTCGCATTTTTAGTTTAAACAAGTCATTAAATTCGTTTTATAGTTATGTGCAAGAAGATCCGATTATGTCGCAGATAACGCAAAAGTTATGTGGTTTCAAGTTTCCTACAACACCGACTGTTTTTGAGGCACTTGTTGATGCTATCGTTGAGCAGCAAATTTCTATTAAAGTTGCTCGTAGTATTGAAGATCGATTGGCAATTATGTTTGGTGAGTCGGTTAATGTTGGTAGGGAAGTGTTTTTTGCGTTTCCGTCAGCTATTGATTTAGCTGATGCTGGTGTGGAAAAGATTAGACAAGCAGGGTTGAGTGCTCGTAAAGCTAGTTATATTCATGGGGTAGCTGAGCTTATTGCTGATAGGAGTTTGGATTTGAATTGGTTAAAAGACAAGGATAGTGGGGTGGCTATTGGTGTGTTGGATGAGATTCGGGGTGTAGGTGTTTGGACGGCAGAGTTGACGTTGCTTAGAGGTATGGGTTGGTTTGATATTTTGCCAGCGGATGATTTTGGTATAAGGCGGGCGATTTCTAGGTATTATTGTGGTGGTAAGTTGATTAATGCTGTTGAGGCTCGTCAGATTGCGGAGAAGTGGGGTAGTTGGAAGGGGTTGGCAGCGTTTTATTTGCTTGCTGCTGAAGCTCAGGGTGTGTTGTTGTAGGTTTTTTATCGAATTAAGCGTTTTTTCATTAGATTGATGCTTATTATGAAAAAAATTATTGCAATAATTATTATCCAGATTATGGCTAAAGGTATTAGTGTTTGTGTGGTTAATCCGAAAATGGTTTCTGTTGCGCCTGTTATTGCTCCGCGGGTGAGGTTTACTATATGAGTTAAAGGTAGAGTTACAAGGGCAATGCCTTGAGCAGGTTGGGGTAAGGTTGATATGGGAAAAAATGTTCCGCTTAAAAATAGCATTGGAGTTATGAATAGGAAGAATGGGTAGTTAAAGAAGTCGATGTATGGTGCGATTGCGGTAAAGCACAGGGCAATGCTTGCTATCATTAGACCTCCAAAAAACATGATTAAAGGTATTAATATGAAAGTATAAGTTGTGAATATGGGTTGATTGATGAAGAGGCTAGATATTCCAACTACAATAAGTACTATGGTACTGTTTATGGTGCCTCTGGTGGCACCCCAAAGTATTTCTCCTGCGGCGACTTCTTCAATGCTTATTGGAGTTGCTACTTGGGCGTCAAAAGTTTTTTGGTAATACATTCGTACAAATGTGCTATACGTGCATTCAAAAAATACGCCGTTTAGTAATGAGATTGCTACAAGTGCTGGTGCGATAAAATTGATGTAAGGTAGCCCGTTAATTTCAGGAATAAAACCGCCTAAACCAAAACCAAATGCGATAAGATATATAATGGGTTCAAGCATGGAGGGCAAAAAGTTTACGCTAAGAGTTTTTGTAAATACGTCAGCGTTTCTACGCCAAATTTTCCACACGTTGGACGTGATTTTTGGGATGCTAAATTTTGCAGGTGAACCGCGCAGATTTACTTCAGTCATTTTCTCTAAGTGCTCTCCCAGTTAGTTTTAAAAATACATCTTCAAGATTTGCTTTACGAATTGTAACATTGGGTAGTTTATGTTCATGTAGAAAACCGTCAAAAATATCATATGGTTTAGAGGTGAAAATTTGTATACGCTCATCAATTACTTCAATATGTGCATCAGGAAAAGTCTGTTTAAGAATAGGAATTAAAACTTTGTCATAATCAATTTCTAGCACGTTTTCGCCTATGTGTTTTTTAATTAATTCTTTAGGTTTACCGTCTTCAATTATTTTACCGTGATCAATAATTATAATTCTGTCACAAAGAATTTCAGCTTCATCCATATAATGTGTAGTTAAAATTACAGTTACCTGTAATTTTTTAAGTTGTCGTACAGCATTCCAAACCAGATGTCGTGCTTGAGGATCCAAACCTGTAGTTGGCTCATCTAGTAATAAAACCTGAGGCTCATGTAAAAGAGCTCGAGCAAAAATAAGGCGTCGCTTCATACCTGTTGATAAAGCTTCAATGTGCATGTTTCGTTTCTCTTCAAGCTGGAAAAATTTGAGTTGTTCCTCAGCTCGCCTCAAAGCTTCAACTTTAGGAATATCAAAATAACGAGCATACACAACAAGATTATTCACAACCGAAAAATCAATATCTAAATTATCTTCCTGAGGTGCAACACCAACAACACGTTTAATTTCCCTAGCTTTATCATAAACACTTAATCCTGCAACAGTCAAATCACCAGAAGAAGGTGGTAAAAAACAATATATCATGCGTACTGTTGTAGTTTTACCAGCACCATTAGGACCAAGAAAACCTACACATTCTCCACGGTAAACTTCAAAATCAATTCCATCAACGGCGACAAAACTACCATATCGTTTAGTCAATGCTACAGCCTTTATCAACACATCACGAGATTTACTGGAGAAAATAATCCACTCCACAATTAATCAAACACAAAAAAACATTTAAATCAATCTCTAACAAATCATAAAACTGTTAATAGAAAAAAGTTTTTATTTACTTAACAATTATACATACAAAAAATAGATGTTTGCCTGTGTTATGTGTGAGGCACAGGTTTAAATTTTTGATTAGTTAGGAAAATGTGGGTAATTAGTTAGAGGTTTGAACCTCTTTTTGACTGTTTGTATCTTTTTTGTGTTTGAATGCCAAAGTTATGGTTATGAGTTCTATTATGAAAATAATAGCGTTTATAATTGTCCATTTATCCACCAGTGTCATTGTGAGATTTGTGTTTTCGGTGAGGAAAAATAGAATAATTCCTGCAATACTTAAAGCAAATGATGTGAGGAGCCAAATGTTTACGCGTTGTTTTTGTGTCTTTTGATTTTGTTTTGTCTCTGTGGTATACGGATTTTTAGGGTTTTTTTGTTCAATTTGTGTTTTATTTTGTTTTTGTTTGTGCTGTAATAACACACAAATAAATACTATGATTACCAATATAATGCCAATTACACTTATTATTAGATTCAAAAGAGCCCACATAGGCAATGATTCATCATCGTTATCAGATGGAGTAGGCGAGTTTGGAGGCGTTGTACTTGGTGGTGGAGTTGTAGTTGTGGGTGGTTGTGATGTTGAAGGTTTTGTTGTAGTTGTGGGTGGTTGTGATGTTGTGCCGCCATTGTTTTCGTCTTCACCACCAGATTCAGTGCCTGAATCGCCATTTTTTGTGTATTGTGCTGTAACAATCAAGTCAGAAACTACATTATTAAAGGCTGTATCCCAACCAGAGAAGGTATAGCCTTCTCGAGTAGGATCTGTTGGTGTAGTAGCAGCAGCACCATAACACACTAATTCTGTTTTCAAAATTTCGCCATTCCAGTCAACGAACTGCACGGTAAACATTAGGATACGCCAATTAGCAGATAACAAAATATCACCTGTAGAACCAACTGGTATGCTGTAAGAGCTGGCAAATGATTCAACTATACCATTAACGTACGTTACATTCCAACCTAAAAATTTAAATCCAATTTTGTTCGGGTCTATTATTTCAATTGGGAATTTACTCTTAGCTGAATACACTGTTGGATTACCAACTGCGTTAATGCCTCCATTTAATTCATAGTTGATATTATATGAAGTAGTATCCCAAAGTGCAACTAAAGTAACATCTCCCACAGTACCAACAGGAAGTATATTTGCTGATAATCTATTTGCTGAACCGTTAGCATAAAATACTATCCACTCAAAGAAAATATAACCTGTTTTGTGGGGTATGTTAATTTTTAGAGGAAGATCCGTTACAATATATGAAGAAGGATTACTAGGATCATTAACGCCACCATCCAATACATATGTAATGGTGTATTTAAGGGCTATCCAGTTTGCTGTAACAGTAACATCACAGGCAGGCATGACAAAAAATGTGTCAGCGTTTGTGGTGTCATCAAATATAACCGTTGTAACATTGACTGTCCAACCAGAAAAAACATAACCGTCACGGTTGCCTGCGTGAATAGTAACGGTGTCACCTTCAGTATAAGTACCTGCTCCAGATAGTTCGTTTGCAAAACTATTATTAACAGTTACAGTATATTCGTAGAAATTATCTCGCGTATTAACAAAGACTGCTTCAGATTGTATATCAGATATTGTACCACTTTCGCCTGTAAAAGTTGTTGTATAACCGTTCTGGTTTGATTCATGTTCAACAACCGTGTAAGTTACTCCTTGAATTATATCTGAGATAAGTATAGTTTCGTTACCTTTTAAGGTGATTACACTTCCACTTGCAATACCACTATAAGTACCTCCATCACTAAATGTTACTGTAAAGTGAAAATCAGCTGTTTCATCCACTGTATCACCCAAAAGAATTTTGCTTATGTGTAGATTTCCTTTAAGCATAATCATTTCAGTTTTTGCTTCATTACCATAAATCATATAACCATTGTTTTGTCCAACAATCTCAAGATTTCCCACAAGTTTTAGAAATTCGCCATCTTCAAAGTCTACAGCATTCATAATACAATCAAACGCAAATTTTGACTCCAAATTTATTGCACTAGTCCAATCATCTTTCAGTTTAAGAACCACAATAAATTCGCCAGTATTAGAATCCCAAACAGCATCATCCGTTACCACAAAAAGTTCACTCTCAATAGTTAAGCTATAGATATCAGGTATAGTACGGTAATCAGGTCGGATAGTAAAGATAAAATCTGTATTTTCATTACTACACCCATCTGTTAATAGTTCAGCATGTAGACCTTGAGGCATATCATATGAAGCAGTATAGCCAATAGTGTAGTCTTCTGCAGTTATTTCATACAACAGCATCTCAGGCCCTTCAAAGTTAATTACACCATACATAGTTGCAGGTTGAACTAGTGCAATAGTTGCACCACTTGAATATGCATCAAGGGGAACAGAAACAACAATTCGATTTATATTTCCTACTTGAACAATTGATGTTGGATAAATCTTGAGAGGAATACTACTATCCACAGTTCCAGCAGCTGTTGTTGCTTGCACCGCAACAAAATACACACCAAGTGTACGGTTATAATTGTTAGGTGCCGTACCTGTTGTTGGTGCTGGCACCGAAAAAATCATTGTACCAGTTTTTTGCATCCAAAAACCAATAACCGAACTATCAGCAGTAGGCATAGTCCAACCCTGAGGCAGTGATGACCGTATAGTTGAATATGTAGCAGCATTTGGATTACCAATTTTGAAATTTGACCCAACAAAATATACGTTACGATTTGCAACACTGAGAAAACCAGTTCCAATTAACACGTCTTCATTAATGAAAACATGACGCTGCGAGTTGGTACCATAAATATTTGTATTTTGCACAGTTACACCAGAGACACTACCAGCATTTAAAATAAGTCGTCCATCTGTTTGAGGTGAATCTGACATAAGATATACCGCACTAGCTCCGTTATTAATAACGCCACCATTCATTTCAAAATAGGCGTTATTTCTGTTCACAACAATACCTGACCCTGTTGGAGCACTATTTCCAGAAATGAGACCACCATTCATTATTAATTTTGAGTTACCCTGCTGAAGGTTAGCAGCACCACCATAAGCGGAGCTAACTATTGTATTGTTGCAAATTTCACTGCCATCTTCCAAATATATTGTTCCACCACCTACAACATACAGTCCACCGCCATTAGTTCCAGCGGCAAGACCAATACCTAAAAAGTAGCGGGTGCCTGCACGGCCATTATTATTATTTATTTTGCCATATATTTCTACAAAAACGTTTGAGCCGCGATTAATACTTACAGTTCCACATTTCACGTCGTTGTCATGAATGTGTGCATTTGGACCAATAATTGCAGAACCAGACACGCCTGTCACTGGATTAAGGGTTGTTCCTCCGTTGAAGAAAACAGCATTTTTAAAACTTCGGCCCTCATGGTTAGCCCCCTGATTTCCATCAGTAGCATCCATACCTTTACTGCCTTTCATGTAAGCAATTTCGCCATCAATAAAACACTTATAGCTGCCACTTAATTTAACACTATGGGCATTAGCAATATTTGTGATTTGTGAGCCTTCATTCATATAGAAATGTGCATTGCCAATGCTAATAGCGGCTTCTCCATTAGCTCTATAATCCGTATTTGTTGTACTAATTGCGCGAGTATTTTCGGTAGAGTTGATATCGGTAATTAGACTACCGTCTTGCATTATCAGAGTTGCGCCATCTGTAAGATGAATTGCTGACATGCCACCAAAATTATGCAGTTCAGCACCTTTCGCTAAAATGATAGTTGCGCAATTGGCATAAGAAGCAACTATGGCATCTTGGACATAATTTAAACCGGAATCAGAAGGGTTATATGGAGTTGGCGCATATCGGAATTTTGCATCTATTGCACCTCCATGAAGGTATGCGTCATCAAATATTATGTTTTTTAGAGTTAATGAGAGTTTTGGTGCAAATTCGGTTAGATTTCCACTACCTAGTTCTATCATTGCAGGATTGTACCAACTACGTACGTTATCGGATAAAGCATCAAATTCTGTGCCACGAGTAACGGTGAGAGGTGTATCGTTTAAACTTGTAATGGTGATGTTATTGTCATAATAACGAGCACAACCTGTTGAGGTTAAGTCGGTCATGACATTGATTAGATAATTGCCACTTATGCCGTTGTTATTTATCACTGTGGCGGTTTTGGAAAGTGTTGCAAAAGGGTAATTTTCTGATAACCCATTGTTTGTATCATCGCCATTTGCGGATACATAATATGTTTGATCGTATACAATGTCCTCTTGGGGAGGGGCATTTACGTTATTGTTTTGTTGGGTGATGTAAATTGTTGTGCATATTAGCAGTGTAATGAGTAATATGTGGAGTAGTGTTGATGTGTAGTGTTTGGTTTTTTGTTTGTTTTTTGTTGTTTTGTTAATTTTTTTTATTAATTGTTTCATAATATTTTCGCCTCTTTAATAATATTTGTTAGTATATCGGTTGTAATTATTTATGCTTATTAAACATATCGCATAAATCAAGAATCAACAATCAATAAATATTCGTTAAATCAAAAACAACCACCTCACCCACACAAACAACCCAACACACAATAAACACACAAAAAAATTCAAAACAATTTTAACTAAAAAACAAACACACCCATTCACAATCACATCAAACATATTAAAAAAATTTATGACAACTAAAAATACAAAACTTTCTAAAAAATAACACAAACAACAACACAACACCATATTTATAATTAATAACTTGTTTTTCCCCATCTCTAAGTTCATACATAAACCATCTAACACCAAAAAAAACCACCCAAACACGAAACAAAAACAAAAACCACAACAAACTTCGACACCACCACCAACCACTTTAAACAAACACACAAATCATCTACCACACAACAAATTAAAAACCACTTTAAAAACACCAACAATTATTCCCACCCACCACAAAACTCAAAAAACACACGACCACACCAATTCACGTTTAACATCACATCCACTACACCACCCAAATCTAATACAAAACAACAAAATTCTCACCCAACATTATTAAAACACCACCAAAAAACCTTACAAACAAAGTCAAATTTAGCAGAAAAAATACACAAAAAAATAAACACAAACATATACCACTACACACCTTGACAAAACAATTGACAAGAAAAACAATTATCTCTTCAAACACACAAAACACAGTCAAACTACATATCAACACGAAAAATATTCAAACGACCACTAACAACATAAACCAATAACAAACACTACCAAAAAAAACCTCCACCCTTACACCTCTGCCTTACACAAAAACTCTTTTGCACGATTAAGCAAAAGCTTATAGAAAACCCCTGCAATAACAACAGCAATCACACCACTTATAGCAGTAGCAACAAACGGGTTAAAACTTGGAAAACTATAACCCATACTACCTAACATTGAAGAAATAACTATTGGCAACAAAGGAATTAAAATAACAAAACCTGTAAACGCACATGCAACCATATTAATAAACACCCAAGATTGACGAACCATACGAGGTCTTGGAACTTCAGTAAAGTCCGCACCTATAAAACCGACATGCAAGGATATAGCACTTAAAGCAATAGTTAAAAAGAAAGCTTCCAAAACACCTACAACTATTATTGTAGTAGAAGACCTATAGAGAAGAGTACCAATTACTCCAGTAATAACTAACATCATTAAACCAAAAAACACTGTAAAGAAATACTTACTTTTAACAAGATTTTTAGCACTAATAGGCGAAGCATAAATTCGCCATATTGCCTGACCCTCTTCTCCAATTATAAGTGTACCCAACATCATAACCATAAAGACAGCAGGAAGCAAGTAAACCATACCCGCATTATACAATACAACCTCAGATGACCCACCTAAAGATTGCATTAAAGGTATTAAAACAAATATTACAGGAGAAATAAATACAGTCATAAGCTCTCTTCGTCGAGTAAATGCTTTAAAGTCTTTACGCATTAAAGCTGCCTCATTTGTAGAAAAACCAAATTTACCCAAAACACCCGTTTTTGGTGTATAAAGACCACTTTTTTGAATTCTTATAGCAGGAGGCTCATAGAGACCAAAACGTTTGTTTAATAAAACAGCTAAAACATACATACCACATATGAAAACAACTGTTAAAAACATGTAAATCACACCTAATAAAACACTACCACTTGTGGAAAAAAAGTTTGATATCATAAGACCAGGCCATACAAACGGTATATAAAATAATGAATTTTGGACTTCGGGCAGAATTGAAAACAAGTTAACACTACGATAAATAACAGAGAAGTAACCTATAAAAAAGATAAGTAAAAAAGTAAGCGAACCAACAAAACGCACCCATATAGCACCTCGCCCACTTGATTTATAAATTGCACCAGTAAAACGTACCTGCAATACACGCAATACTTCCATAAATACACTTGATAAAAACGCTGCAGCAAAAATAGCTACAGAAGTCATAACCGCCAAAATAATTAATCCCGTGAAAACTGCAAACACTAAAATTGCCGAAACAATAAGCAATACAACATACAAAGGAACACCCAATAAACTTGCAAACACAGATGCTAAAGTGTGCTCTTGCCAAGTAATAGGTAACCAGTAAGGTGCTTCAGCCTGCATCCTAACACCACTACGCTGAATTTGGAAAAGTACCGTAAAAACAGCACTAATAACCAACACAAACGTTGGAAACGCAGCAAACACTCCAGTAGCAACAGTTTGAATTTCATCAATAGCAAACGAATTAACAACAACCCACGCAAAAAAACCTACAGCAACACCTATCACAACAAATAACAAAAAAGACAAATTAGCAAAAACACGATTTTCATGATACCCTGTAGCCTTTACACCTCTTAACATACGACCCGCTTTACGCTCAATCTGCATGAGACGATAAACATTTTTCCAATTCATTTAACAAGTGCCTCAACCACAGCTTTCAAATCCTCAGTACCCGTAAGTTTAAGGAAAATCTCTTCAAGACCCGAACCAGGCAAACTTGCCTTCTGCTGCAACTCTACCATATTACCAAGAGCCAAAAGATTACCCTTATACATAATTGCAATCTGATCACTCAACGCCTGAGCAATCTCAAGAACATGAGTAGTAATAATAGTAGTTACCCCCTGATCCTTTAACCCAGAAAGAATATCCTTAACAATCCGTGCACTCCTAGGATCCAAAGCATTAAGCGGCTCATCCAAAATTAACAATTTAGGCTTATGAATAAAAGCTGAAATCAACGCAATTTTCTTTTTCATACCATCAGAATAACTATTTATCATATCGCCTTCTCGCCCTTCAAGCTGCAAAGCTTTTAAATACTCATTTATTCTCTGCTGCTTCTCATCAGAAGACAACCCATAAATGTCACCTATAAAATCAAGATACTCAATACCCGTCAAAAACTCGTACATACTTGGCGACTCAGGAACATAACCTACAAGACGCTTAACATCTACAGCATTATGCTGAACATCAATCCCTAAAACACGAATAAAACCAACAGACGGCGGTACTAACCCCATCAACATTTTCAAAGTAGTAGATTTCCCAGAACCATTAGGACCAAGCAACCCAAAAATCTCACCCTGCCTAACATTCAAATCAAGATTATTTACCGCAACAATTTCATTATAACGCTTAGTGACCTTTTTAAGTTCAACCGCTAACTGACTCATTTCCAATACCCCTACTACCAATTTACCGCCAACCAACAAGCAACATCACTAATAAACATAACAGTCCAAACACATTTTCACCACAATAAATACAAAAACAAAAACTACACAGTTACATGCTAAATAAACCGTAATTCCCAACTTTTTTCTTACCACAATAGGTGATGTTGAACAAGACGCGAGATGCGTTAAAATAATGTTGCTGTTTGTTTTTTGTAGTCAAACGATACTATAGTTTTGATGGTTTACGCACTCGTCTTATGGGTAATAAATATTTCTCACTACTAACACATTAATGAAATGTACTTATTTTTATTTACGGATTTTTATGATTTGTGTGTGTTTTGAAAAAATTTTTATAGCTGCATATTTTAATTTTTGTGAAAATAAATATTTCGGGAATTACTGGTAACTTCATCATTTCAAAAACCTAAATGACTGAACCATAACGATTAAATAATAAAACAACAATATTTTATTAGGTGCTTTAATGAAAAGATTTTGTCTGTTTTTAATGGTATTAATTCTTAGTTGTGAGTTTATATCAATTGGTATAGTGCAAGCTCAGACTGAACCATCTGTTCCAGAATTCACAGCAAAACTAGTAGACAACTCATACAATGTACCACCCACACAATCAACCGACCCCTACACAGGAAAAACAGTAACACAACCCGGCTATCACGTAAAAAAAATAGAGGTAGAATTAAAAATAAAAAATCAACCAAGCCAATCCAAAATAATATACAACATCCGTTACAAAGGACATTACGACCAAGAATGGAAAGAAGTATTCACTTACCCCTACCTGACTAGATGTCCAGAAATGACCAACGGACAATATACCACAATACCATTTACAGTAGACTACTATAGTCCATACAGAGGTGCAGAGGATGTAGGTATCACTGTTCCTGATGGTGGACAAGTTGATTTTCAAGTAGAAGCGTGGAGTGGAACATTTTCATTTCAACAAGACCCGTGGGGAGAGATGACAGGTCAGGGGAGAGGGTATGATGTTTTTGATGGCGTATCGAGCGGATGGAGCAAAACACAAACAATAACCATCAACAAAAACAACAACGAAGTACCCAATCAAGCCCCCGATAACACTGAAACACCAACAAACCCAAACCAACCAATAAACTTAACCAACATAAACCTACTCACAATCACCATCATAACAATCACAATCACAATAACAATAACTCTCCTC
>WRNB01000003.1 GCA_009776805.1 Candidatus Bathycorpusculum grumuli
CTGTTAAGCAGGAGAGGTCTGTTTTTGCTACTATTGTTGGTATTGTTGATGGGTCGGTGACTTCTTTGTTTCAAAAGTCTTCACACGGCTGAATAGTTACCTTTTAAGAAGCCTGATTTTACTGTAGGTAGAGTAATTGTGTTCTCACTTGAAGCGTATAGATGATGAGCTAATGTACCAAGTTTGTTTTTATTGGGTATTTGACCAAACGCCAAATCAAATATAACTATGCTTAACACGTTTTTTTGGTATTTCTTTTTAATTCCTTTGACTATTCTTGATAATGAACCTTCTTCTAAGGCATTTAGCTCTTTATCATCAATTCGTTTGATAATTTCTTTAATTTTTGTGTTACTTTCTAGATATACATGCTGTTTGGTTGGCTTTATGCCTCTTGATGGGCTAATAAAAGAAACACCGTTTGCTAATGTGATTTCTTTTTTTATTATACCCAAACTTTCGTCTCTTTTAGCTCTTTTACTTTTAAAGCAGTCATAACAATATGTTAAAAGACGAAGATATTTTAAAATACCTATAACATATAAAAAGTGCAGGTTCGAGTTTACATGGATGTTTAATATATGACTTTAATTGAGGATTATGGGTTGGAATCACCCACTAAAACCTTGTTATTGCTTATTTTATCTATAGAGGATTATAGTCACACAAAAAAAATGGATAAATTGCACATTCAGAAAATAATCAAATTTTTTGAAGAATTGTGTCAAAGTAAAAAAATTGATTTTTCGAATTTCAAATTAGGCGGTGTTTCATACAAGTTAGAGGAAAATAAACAAGAACTAATCGAATATGGATTCATAGAATTAACAAGTGGTTATTATAACCTCACAAATGAAGGTGATAAAGCTGCTAATTTGTTGAAACAAACATTTGATGAAGAGAAATATGAAAAACTTGTTTATGCTAAGCAGTCTCTAAATGATTTACCTTCTGATGAATTAATGTATTTTATGTATAAGACTATCCCTACAACTCAGGAGCATTCAACCGAGTTTAAGCGTTTGGAGAGAAAAAACGAAAAATTGGTTAGTGTTCTGTTTTCAAAAAGAAAAATTGATGTTGCCACAGCATCAAGATGGCTTGGGATATCGAAAAATGAATTTATTAAAAAAATACCTAAAAAAACATTGTCTGTTGAGACACAGAAAGCTTTGATTGAGGGCTATCAACAGGGTGCTGATGAGGATCTATCTATTGCAAAAGAATTTGAGTGGGTTGATTATGAACTTGACCAACAATGCAATATGTAGAGGCGACATATTTCTTGTTAGACTTGATCCAGTTATGGGTTCTGAGCAAGGAAAAACTCGGCCGTGCGTAATCATTCAAAATGATCTGGGAACCAACATAGTACAATGACAATAGTTGCTTGCATAACAAGCAACCTAACACGTAGAGCACATCCTACAAATGTATTTGTTACAGCTAAAGAAACAGGACTTGACACAGACTCACTTGTTCTGCTTAATCAGATTAGATCAGCTGATAAAAAACGTGTAATTAAAAAACTGGATTCTATTCCATACGTCAAAATGCTTGAAGTTAATGCTGCACTGGAAACAAGTTTAGATCTCTAGTTTGTGTATTTTGGTTTGATGATTCGTGAGTTGTTAATCAGCA
Source organism: Candidatus Bathycorpusculum grumuli (assembly GCA_009776805.1). Taxonomy (GTDB): domain Archaea; phylum Thermoproteota; class Bathyarchaeia; order Bathyarchaeales; family Bathycorpusculaceae; genus Bathycorpusculum; species Bathycorpusculum grumuli. The sequence continues at coordinate 1,642 of WRNB01000003.1, forward strand.
GGTTGTTCATTACGCGGCTAATCATAGTACTATACTTCATGTATTTAAAATGACTGTTTGAATAAAAAGGCAAAAGTTTCAAAATACACTGTTTTAAATTTCACCTTAAGTTAACCAAATAACGAAATAGCATATAAACTGTTTTTTTCAGATAATCAGGTGTTGTATGAGAAAAAGTTAGGTAGAGTTGGGTTTGATGTGTGAATCGCTGATTTAAGATAGCTGATTTAGATAGCTGTTTGATGTGTGTTGATGGTTTGATGGTGGTTGGGTTACGTGAGGCACCGTTTTTTTAGGAATTACGCCACCGCAGACATCAACCACAAGGGTTGAGTCTCGCACCCCGTTAATTCGTGGTGGTGTGTTGTTGGTGTTTGTGTGTGTTGGTTTTTTGTGGTTTTTGGTGGAGGGGTTGTTTTGTGTACCCACCTAAAATAGCGAAAGGCCGTCTTTTTTGGGTGATATTGAGATGATTGATGTTTGGGGTTTTTATTGGTGTTTTGTGTGAGTGGTTGGGTTGTTTTGTTAAGGGGTGTGTAAGTGTTTTTTTATGGTGAAGTGTTGTTTTGTTTGTGGTGTTTTGTTGTTTGGGTTTTGTTGGAGTTTTGTTGGTGTGTTTGGGCGTGGTTTTTTTTCTGCGAGAATTGAGGGTTTGGTGGATTATTTGTGGTCTTGGCATGAATTTTTCTATTTCAAATAATCTACTCTAAACTATGACACTGTCTTTTTTTAATTAATCCATACTTGACGATTTAGCTGAAATAAAACATAATAATCACCAAGAGACATAAGAAAAGAAGCGGAGTATTATGAGCGGTAAGACACCCCATGTTGTTCAATATCAAGGTTCAAAGCGGATACTTGCTCCGCAAATTCTACAGTATATGCCACATAAATTTAAGCGGTTGTTGGAGCCATTTTCAGGTATGGCAGCCGTGTCGATCGCTGTGGCGGTCGAATGTCGGACGGAGCGGTATATCATCAATGACTTAAACGAACCAATTGTAAAATTGTTAAAATCCGCAATTGAAACACCATCCACACTTGTAAAAAAGTATGAAATAACGTGGTCTGAACAGTTTAAATACAAAGACGGACATGTTGAACATTTCAACCATATAAGAGATCGATTTAATTCAGGAGAACAAAGCCCTGAAAATATGCTGTATTTGTTGGCGCGTTGCGTGAAAGGTTCTGTTCGATATGGCAAAAATGGGAAATTTAATCAATCCCCCGATAAGCGTCGTCATGGTACGAACCCAAAAAATGTGGCAAAAAACGTTCATGCAATTTCAGCTTTGATGAAAGGTAAAGTATCTTTTTCAGCATTAGATTATCATAAAATCTTTGAGTTGGCACAACCTGGCGATTTGGTGTATATGGATCCGCCATATCAGGGTGTAACAAATAATCGTGATAATCGCTATTTTTCTGGTGTATCATTTGATGAATTTGTTGAAGCCCTTGAAACACTTAACAACAAAGGCATTAATTACTTAATCAGTTATGACGGAAAATGTGGTGGCAGGGAATATGGGAAAGAATTGCCACAAAAATTAGAATGCACAAAAATTTTACTCAACGCAGGACTTTCCACACAAGCTACATTGCTGGGTAAGCATAACACAACTTACGAAGCCTTGTATCTTAGCAAAAATCTTTCTTTCAATAGTAAAATGCGAAATATAATTGATGAAAGCCCGAAGCAAATGACGCTATTGGAAGTATCGTTATGAGTAAAGATTACTCGGAAAGTTTCTTAAAATTGCTTAATTCTATAACGGCAAAACGGCCACGTGCAGTAATTCAGCATATTATTGAATATGGATATATTACATCTCAGGAATTAAAAGACACTTACGGATATAACCACCCGCCGCGTGCTGTTCGTGATGTTCGCGAACACGGAATCCCTTTAATCACCTACGTATTGAGGGTACAGATGGCAGAAACATTGCGGCTTATAGATTCGGTGACCCTAAAGATGTCATCAATGTAATCGCCAAATCAACTGGACGAACTTTGTTATCAAAAACATTAAAGCAGGCATTAATTGGTAAGCACGGAGCGAGGTGTTTCATTTATTATGAAACTATGAGCGAAGATTTGTTGCAAGTTGACCATCGTGTACCTTATGAAATTGGTGGCGAACCGGATGAAAAGGATATTGAAAAGTATATGTTACTTTGTCCGTCCGCTAATCGAGCAAAATCATGGACATGCGAACATTGTGCAAATTGGACAAACAAAGAACCAACTTTTTGTGTTAGCTGTTATTGGGCGCACCCTGAAAATTATGAACACATCGCAGGAAAACAACAAAAAGTAATATCTGTAATGTTCACAGGGGACGAAGTTGAAGACTATAAGCGGTTAATTGAAATCTCAGGTATTGACGGGGCGCAAAAAACCATTAAGCGGTTAGTACGGGATTTTGTGGAGTAAGTGGTTATTGCGGGTAAACCTGCAAGTTCAGCATTACAGTTGTAAACGTGACAAATATGACCTCAACACACACCATCAACTCACCAACCCACAGAGATCTCAACTCGCAACACAACACCAACCAACAACAATCACCACTACCGACTGCCAAACAACAAAACACAACAAATAAAACAAATTACAACTGTAATACTTAACAATGTTGAGGCACTACATAGTTTGTAGCAAATAAACAACATAAACCAGACAATCAACTAAATAAGAGTGAAGAGGTAACCTGCGCCAATGTTTCTTTTTCGGTTTACTCGGGCTAATCTTTTTTGTTCACATACAACATATTTTTCGTTAAACACTTGACTTATTGCGTTAAATTCTTCAAGGGCGAGACTTGAAAAATTTCTAAAATACCCAAGTTTTTTAGATAACACAACACAATTAAACACATAAACACCTTAACAATCAAATAATACGCCCGCACGTTAATAAAAACTTCATTTTAAACCAAAAAACTAGTAACAATTAAGGCCTAATCAATAAACGTAAATGATTTTTAGCTTAATTAAAAAAAATGAGTGCATGGAAAAAACCATGCTAAAGATTGTTTAGTATCTTGATGCCATGATTGTACTTGCTAGAGGTAGACGTGATGGACAGACATATGTACATGTTCCGCAACCGATGCAGTCTTTATTCCAGAGTTTTTCTGCTTTTTCCATATTTGCCGCCATGATTGCATTGTAGATCAGAATTGGATGTAGTTTAACTGGGCAAGCACTGATACATTTTGAGCAGTGAATACACACAGTTTGTTTTTGTTCTTTTTTGCAGTTGTTTTCAGAAAATGGAATGATACTTGAGCTTCGTTTAGTTATTGGTGCTTCAGTTGTTGGAATTGCATGACCCATCATGACTCCACCAACAACAACTTGTCTGACATCGTTCATGTCAATGTTGTTTTGGCTAAATATGTCACTTATCGGTGTACCAATTTTTACCAGTAAATTTTTAGGTTGTGCAATTTCACCATTAAATGCAACTACCCTACTTATGAGGGGTTCGCCAGCAAATACCGCATCTGCAATTGCGTTGATTGTAGCAACATTTTGAACAATACAGCCACTTTCGTATGAACGTTTTTCAGGTGATGGTTCATAACCAAAGAGGGCTTTCTGTAAAACGCTTGCGTCACCTTGTTGATATTTAAAGTGTCCTGCAACTATTTTTATGTCTGGCTCGTTACCAAAAACTTCTTGTAATTTTGGTATTGCTTCTACTTTAGATACTTTTGTTGCAATGGTTACAGCTGGGTTGCCTAAAATTCTTTTTATTACATTTACACCGCGTAGTATATTTTCAGTTTTTTCGACAAGTAATCGTTCATCAGCTGTGTCGTAGGGTTCACCTTCAGTAGCATTCACAACCAAATTTTTGATTGGAAACTCTGCTGGTGGGGATAGCTTGATGTGTGTTGGAAATCCTGCGCCTCCAAGACCAATTATGCCTGCTTCGTGTATTATATTAAGTAAATCAGCTGGTTTAGTTTTTTCTAGTTCTGCTTCACAAATTGGAGTTAATGATTTGTCTTTAGTTCTTTTACAATCAGTTTCAATGAATATTGCGTTTGTAAATGTTTCTAGACAGTGATTATAGATGTTTCCGATGTTAACAACTTGACCTGATATTGGACTGTGTACCGGTGAACTTATACGTTCTTTTGAGTCAGCAATTTTTTGGCCTACTGCTACAGAGTCACCTACAGCTACAAGGGGGGAAAGAGGTTTCCCCGAGTGTTGATCCAAGATAACTATGGCAGTTTTAGGGTCTGGAAATATTTCAATGGGTGTTATGCGTGCTTGATCTTTGACTTCTTTTATATGTTCGTATGGCATTTTGTTCATCTCCCAAAGGGTTTATGGATTCCTATACGGTCTAAGAGTGGTACAGTAAAGTTCATTATTAGCAATGCAAGTAATGCGCCACCAAAGAAGTTCATGTATGTTTGAATAATTACAGTTAGTACACCTAAGCCAATACCAAATATTATTTGTCCAGTTTTAGTATACGGAGTTGTAGCAGGATCAGTAGCCATAAAGAATCCTAAGAAAATAGAGCTTCCGATAAACAATTCAAACAGTAAACGTGTCATTGGGTCTCCACCGTAGATACCAGTCATAATTACAGACATCACAGCAACACTACCAAAGTATGAAGCAGTAACTTTCCATTTGAAATAATCTCGTAGCAAGAAAATTAGTACAGCACCGACAATGATCACAAGTATACTAGATGCTCCGCCAGGCCATCCGTGGAATTTAGTCAAAAGCATTACAGACTCAAGACTAGCAGGGTTAGCTGATCCTGGGTGACTGTAACAACCTTGCAGGTACATACCAAACATGTTTTTATCAATAGCACTTGCAAGTTGAGGCATTCCTAGACCGCCGAGTGAAGCATCAGTTGTATTATATGCAGCCCAGTGTTCTTTTGTAAGGAACACAGAAAAGAGAAATGGTAACAATACTATGAATTTTGCGGCGGCCGCTGGGTTTAGATATTTACGTCCCAGTAGTCCTCCTTGTAGTTTCTTGAAAAAGACAAGACCAAAGAAGGAAATTATGGCTACGTAAATAAAGCACATAGGAGCACTCAATGCTTGAAGGGGCATTACTTCCACAGATCTTGCCATACCAGGAAGACCAAGTGAGTAACAAAGAGTTACAATTAACCCGAAAACTGCGGCTGACATTGTATTTATTTCACTGTCAACAGCGGCTTTTCCGATTATAAAGTCACTCAATACAGCTACTCCAACAGCAATCAATGCATTTATCAAAAGAATAGCACCGAGAGGCATTGCATAAAAGCCAGTTATTTCAGCAGTAGCAAATGATTCCATTTGGCTTTGTGTTGGCGTTGTAACTTGCCACCACATAGCAGCCGTGACGATTGTTATAATCATCAATGCAACAAAGGTGTAGTTCATTATGCGAGTTTTTGACATTGTACCAGTAATTTGTGGGGGTTGTGAAACAACCAAATCTTTAGGTTTTTCAACAGAGGATTGATTAGTCATATAGTAACCTCTTAATATGAAAAACAAATTAACCTTACTTGATATTAAACTCTTTCGGAAAAATAATAAGTAAGAAAAAAATTGTTTGTGCCATCTAATTGGTTGTTGGTTTTTTCTTATGTTACTGTTAAATTTGTGTTTGTTTTATTTTGGTTAAAGTATTTTTTTCATTTTGGTTTTGGGTTAAAATTATTTTTTGTTAGATTTTCATTGTATTTATTCGGTTTATATTGTTGATGTAGTTTATGTGTTTGTGATTGGGTTCAATGTTTGTTGTAAATTTTTTGTCGTTGGTGTAAGTATTCTATTTTTGTAAAGTATTGTGCTTTGAAATATTTTGTGGATTGTTTTTTCAATATCTGTTTGTTGTCGGTTGGTGATCTTTATAAGAGAATGTAAAAGAGAAGTTTGCAGTGTTTGTTTATCATTGTTTTTTCTGAATATGTTATCTGTGAAGCAATAAAATCAGGTGATTGTTAAAACTGGTCGAAAGCAATTAAGCTGAAGTTTATGCTCGCTATAGGAAATTTTATATCGATAAAGTTTGATGTTAATACTTTGTGATTAAATTGGTTCAAACTAGACCGCCCTTGTACATGGTAACTTGGAGATGTACGAGACGATGTGTAGGTAATTGTATTTACTGTAGTTATGTACCTAAATTTGCTAAGGATAACGAAGTAAACACTGAAACTGGTAAAAAAATTGTTGATGAAATGTATAATTTTGGTGCTAAATGGTTTGGTATTAGTGGAGGGGAACCATTAGTACGTGAAGACATTTTTGAAATTATTGAATACGCTAAAAAAATGTATGGTATGGAAGTGAGTTTAATCACAAGTGGGTTTGCTTTTGATCAAAAACGTTTAGATCTGCTAACAAAATATGAAGTTCACACGGCAGTGAGTATTGATGGTGATAAAGCTACAAACGACATTGTGAGAGGACAAGGCAGTTACGATAAAGCCACATATGCCATGCAAAAACTTGGAGAAAACGGTTTACTTGACTGTATAGTTACAACTATGAACAAATACAACATTAACGTGCTTGAACACACTTGTCAATTAGCAGCTGAATACGGCGGTAAAATGGTTGTTTACCACAACCTTGTGCCAGTTGGAAGAGCAAGTGATAACATGATAGACTTGGCTCCAACAGCAGATCAATATGAAACAGCACTTAACCAACTATACGATTATGAAATAAAATATAATCGTAACAAGAAAAACAATAATTTCCGCGTCAATGTTTATTCACCATTCTATGCAAGAATTGTAAAACAGCGAAACCCAGCAAGATTTTGGGATTGGTTTACCAACGAATTCTTAGGTAAATGTACGATCGGCGGAGACTATATAGGTGTAACAGAAAACGGTGACTATAGACCATGTGGTTTTCATGAAGGCTACCGTTTAGCTAACGTTAATAACAAGAGTTTAAAAACAGCATGGGAAGAACTTCAAACTAACCCACTTCATCTTAAACTAAGAGACAAGAGTCAAATTAAAGGTAAATGTGGGATTTGTGAATACAGAGAAATCTGTGGTGGATGTAGAACACGTGCTGAATTTTATACAGGCGATTTATTTGAGACTGATCCCGCGTGTGCATACATACCGCAAGTTATGCGAGAAAACTCTGAACACCTACTAAAGAAACAATAAACCAGTTTTATTTTACTTTTCTTTTTATTTTTTTAAAAATTATTTTTGATGATTTATTCTAAATACAGCGTAACGATCGTTTGAGTAAACTAATTCTAGAATATTACATCTTACAATGTTGGGATCCAACTTGTTTTTGTCGTAAACAATAAAACCAATATTGTTTTCTTCTATGTAACTAATGTAGTCTCTACTGTCAACAGTGAAATATTCTGCTGGATCCGTAGCAAATATTTCTTTGATTTTCGATGGCTGTACAGTTTGATGATAACTTTCTTCAGAAAAAATCAGAGTTTCATAAGAGAAAGCTGCATTATGGCCAGAATTAATTTGTTCAAAGGTATAACTAAGACGAATAGCATCAATCTGCATACTACCTAACGCACCCATATTACCCCAGTCAGGCAAATCATTAAATTTCATAGCATAATACACTTGATTTTGTTCATCATACATTGCTATATAATCATCAATTAAATTATTCTTAGAAAAATTAGTTACAGCCCAATATATTTCATTAGTATCGGTCGGGTTGTCCCAAGGGCTTTCCCAATTCAAAATACCAGGCAAATATGCTTTGTCAAATTTGAAATGTAAATTAAAGAAAGTAGACGTATACAAAGTAACATTACTTACAGCTCTCCCAACAGGAGAAATATTCCAGAAAACTTGAGTACCATAAGAAGAAGGCTGAATTAACTGTGATTGAGTTACTAAAATATCATCATTAGCATAAACTATTGTCAAATTATGCGCTATCTGACTTTGATCTAACGTGTAATAACGCCCCATTTGAGTTAAAGGTACCATCTTATACACACCATCAACATTATAAGAAACATAATCACCAGCTATTGAAGAAAAAGTACAAAGCCACCAAATATCATTATCAGAAACATAATATTCACTTATAACATCCCCTTTAGCTCCATAAGCACGAAGAAGAGACAAAGGAGTCTCGATTTCATAAGACAAAGCTAAAACGGATTCAGAAACCACATTACGTTCAACCGCTGGATTAACTTCTACTATCACGTTTTTCTCACAAAAAGTGCTAAACCAAAAACCAGGAGCCTCAGTAACAACCACCGACACATCATCAGGATAGTGAGTCTTAAGCCACTGACCAACTTGTAATGATGCTGAATCAGAAGTGGCATAAAGAGAAACAGCCCCGCTAATCCGTGTACTCAACACGTCTCCACGCATCACAAGTGCAAAACAAGACAAAGCAATCATACCCACAACAACAGCTTTAAAATAAACCCGTTTTATACTTGTTTTGTGCGTCTGGTAATAACGAATAGCCCTATCAATTGTAAAGAACAAAAACACTGCAGCAAAAATCACCAGAGGCGGCATCACATAATAAACAAACCATTGAAAAGGTAAGTATAAACCAAAAAAGTAAGATTTCATCAAAACTAGAGGAATAATAAAACTAAGAATTAAAGTAAAATTATTCACGTGATTCTTTTCAAACCATAATTTATGAGCAGCCACAAACAAACCGGCAACACCTAAAATTAATACAAAACCAAAATTTGACCAAAAAGCAGTCAACGATGTTTGCGAAATTTGATAAGCCATAGCTTTCTGTTCAAAGAAAATATGATTAATTAATTCACCTAAATAGGGCAACATTGCTCTAATATAGTAAAGGAAAAAAGAAATGCCTCCACCAATAATTACGAAAAGTAATGCCTTGATACCTTTACCTCTAGATTTTATTATTAAAAACACCATAACAGGCATCAGAATCAAAACAGTTACAAATAAGGCAAGTTGATGAGATAAAACTAACGCAAAAGCAGATACGCTAACAACTATTAAGTAACTCTTGTGCTCAACTGAAAGAGGTAAATACAAAAACAAAAGTAACATAAATGCAATACCCAAAACACTTGTGTAACCACCCCACATGTTTAATTCAAACGCTGGAAAACATAAAAACAACAAACTCGCAGCAATCATGCCTACTTTTTTGTTAAAAAAACGCTTACCAACAAGATATATACTAAAAAACAGCAACCAATTAATCACTATAGCAGATACTTTAACAAGTAAAAGAAGCTGCTCAATACTTGTAACACCTGTAAAAGTAATTAGAAACGTTAACAAAATTTGATACAGTGGAGGAGTCCAACCGATATTAGCTAAAGAAATTTGACCCGTATTTAGAAATTCTTGTGCACGCCCAAGATGCACTGAACCATCATTTCCAATAACAGCTCCACCTATAGAGAGAAGACAATAAAATACTACAAGAACAACAATAGAAAAAACTGTTAAAAACATGATTTCCAACAGTTTATCTTTCGAAAGTTTTAGTAGCAAACAAAAGTCACCTCTTAGTATAATTAACTATTTACTTCAAATATAGCAACTTCATGGTTAATAAATACAAGGTTAAACAAGGGGTCATTTGCGAATTTAAGTTTTGTAGAAGCGTTTGCCTCTTCATAGTTACGAGTTACAGCTATATAATTTATTTTATTAATTTTTAGTTCAGCCTGATAGTCAAAAGGTTCTAGAAGTGGTAAATCGCTACGAATTTCTGGTTCCAAATTGAAGTTAATTTGGTCGTTAAAAAAATCATTAACCGTCTGAGCATTTTGATAAAGCGCAGCATTGTTTGTAACAGAATAAGCCGTTAAGGATAACTGAATCTCAGCTTGTTTTTTACCTTCTAAATTATAATCAAGGTAAACCTCAGTATACTCTTTAAAGTACGATTTGGAATTAACTTCAGGAACATTTTTGTTAAACACTATTTGACCAAAAACTTTTACACCCTCCGCTAAAAATCCAATAGTGTTAGTTCTTGCAGAACCTACAGATACAGCATTAACCGCCAAAGTGGATTGCAACCAAGATAATGACACGTTATCATCAACCGCTTCAATCATAATTGTTATATTAACAAATCTAGAACCTTGATATACCGTTGTTAACTGGGTGTGAGTAAAATACTCATTACCTCTAATAATAGCTACTTTAGTATATTGAGTGTTATTTTCCATGTACATAGCAATTACAGGTAACATTTCTAAAGTTACAGATTTGGGAGTACCATTTACTTCATACAAAATTTTTGTGCTATTACTATTAAAATTAAATACAGGGTAAGGCGCATACGTCCAATTTAAACTAGCAAAAATTTGAGGATTATTACCTGCCATATATCCACCGTCTTCTCGTACTTGAATACTGTGAATTTCATTAGAAAAATTGAAAGAACTACCAAATATATAATCGGCATCAAGCAAATTAGTTGCCACTTGAGCAATTGAAAATTCACGTGAAAGTGAAAGAAATTGTGGGTCAACAGCACTCCAAGTAGACCGTTGAGCAAAACCAGCAAGCCACCAACCATAATAAGCCTCAGTAACAAACGTTGCACTATCAACCGTATTAGTCTTAATCCACTCCATAGCATCATAAAGAGGATCATTCATTAATTGGTAAAATGTTTGATGTTTTAAACCTTCAGTTGGAGCTGTAAAAAGAGGTGTTATAAAACAAACTAACAATAAACCTATAATAAAAACTGCATACAAATTAGGGCGTGTAAAGTATTGGTTTATTTTTTTTGAAAAATTAACTAGCCGTTTATGAGTTATAGGTTCTGTGCCTTTTATTGTGTTTTTTATTTGATTTATAAATTTACAGTGTGTAACCAATATGTCAGCAAAGAAGTCAGAACCAAGATCAATAAAAAGACCTATCAGAATTAGAAGGGGAAGTATTGCAAAATATAAAAATCGATTAAAGTCTGTGTATAACCCAACAAGATAGACTTGTGTAAATACTGCAGGAATAAGTAACCATAACGCTAACAAAACGGTTGGAAGTGTAAAGTATTTTTTAAGATATTTCTTTGATAACAAAAAATAAAGTCCTGTAACTGCAAAAAGAGGCAAAACAATGTTTAAAGGTAAAATTCGTGTAGCAGCTGTTGCCTGATTAATCGCGGCGTTTGTTGTGTTTGTTAGATATGCTGGAACAATTTGTATCAGATATGGCGAAACAATTAATGCACCAAAAATTACAGGCAGTAACCAACTTAACGTTTCAAATCGTGTAGTTCCAATTTTTTGGCCAAAAAGTAAGCCAAACAAGATTACAGAAAAAAGTATGCTAATAAATACAAGGCAACTTAGAGAGTGCGATAAAAAGATTGAACCGATTAACAATGAAGTAGTTAAATAGAAAGGCAACTTTGTAAAACGATTTTTTTGAATGTATAGATAAAAAGTTAAAGGAATTAACATAAGCGTAACAACGTTTGGGTATCCACCCCAAAGTAGCATTTCAATGTCAAAACGTGAAATTGCCATAAGGAACGCAACAATAATGGCGGTAGATTCTTTCCAAACTGTTCGTGTTATAAGATAAGAAACAAGTACAATTACAGCTGAAATTAAAGAAACAGACAATGTGTGCACTAAATATTCAGACATACCTGTTAGTATCATTATTTGAGCAACAAAAATGTGGTAACCCGGAAAAGTGAGGGATAATCCACCACCCATTTGATAATAATTATAAAGAAAGTCAACATTACCATTTTGGTTAATTATTGAATGAACTACGCTGTTGTGTAAACCTACATCAGCACCTGCTGGATAAGTTCCATGAGTCATCAATAGGCAACGATATAAAAAAGCAAAAATAAAAATTGCGAGAATTGGTATTAAATACTTGTTTTTATCGGTTACCATATGTTGTCCTCGGTTAAACATTGCTTTTTATTTGAATTCATATTTATATATAGAGTCAAGGTTTAAATATTAATCTCGAGTATAAAAAGCTCAGAGTATAAAGTTAAAACAGGTGTTTATATGTCCTGGCTAAAATCTATGATGGAAAAAGAACCCCCAGAACCAGAAAATCCACTAGGTATAGTAGTAATTGGAAATATTGAACCAGATATGCATGACACAGCAAAAGAAGCAGTTCGCAAATCACTAAAGCGTGCTGGATTCATAACAATTGATGTGGGAAAAAGCGTTGCACCACAAGTCTTCGTTGACAAAGCAAAAGAAAACAAAGCAGATCTCATTGCACTTTCAGTTAACACTGTACCAGCAAAAAATAATCTAGCAAAACTTGACGAGGCACTCAAAGCAGCAGGCCTTAAAGATAAGGTCGGCATAATCATGGGTGGCGCAGCAGTTAAAAAAGAAGACGCAGACGCATTTGGCGCACTCTTTGGCAAAAACAAAGAAGAAGCTCCAGAGTTAGCTAAAAAAGCATTAAAAAAATAAACGCTGGCTGATAAGCAACATGCGAAAATTCAGTACCCCACAAAAAATCTATGAAATCGGAAAAGTAAAGGTCGGCGGCCAACCAGGTGAGTTACCAACATTTCTCATTGGTTCTATTTTCTGGCTTGGTCAAAAGATGGTTTCCGATGCAAATAAAGGCATTTTTGACGCAACAGCCGCAGAAGACATCATTAACAGGTGCCAAGTACAAAGCGATATTTCAGGTGTACCTTTTGCTCTTGACATTGTTGGCACAACAGAAACAGCATTTGAGAAATATTTTGACTTCGTTGCAGCACACACTGATGTTCCACTTATGCTTGACGCTATGAGTCCTAAAACACGTATGGCAGCAGCAAATATTGCAAAGAAAATGGGTCTACAAGAAAGGTGTTTTTACAATTCAGTCTACAAAGGTGTAACTGATGTTGAATTAGAAAACCTAAAAGAAAGCGGCATTAAAATGTCAATTGTTCTTGCAGACGACCCACACGACACATCACTCGCCGGTAGAATGAATGTTGTTGAAGAAGCTTTAGCACTTGCAGTAAAAGGTGGAATTACAAAACCACTCGTTGACACATCCATGCCATCTTTCCAACCAGATATGGGAAGTTCAGTTGTAGCATTTCCAATGATGAAAGAAAAGTATGGCCATCCAGTAGGTACAGGTAGCGGCAACGTTGTTACAACTATGGGTTGGGTAAAAGCTAACATTGCAAAAGAATTCAGAAAAGGTACAGTCACAGCAACAAACGCAATCTTACAAGTCATGGGTGCTAACTGGTTAATGTTTGGTCCAGCTGAACAAGCTGAATGGGTTTTCCCAGCAACAGCAGTTGTTGATACATACATCGCATCTGCAGCAGCAGATTTCGAAACACAACCACTAGATGTTGAGAGTCACCCAATATTCAAGATGTTTGCCTAACATCTCCCCTTATTTTATTTTCAAAATAGTGTTTGTTTTTATTTAAGTAAGTGTATATAGTTATTATGAATCCTCTTCGATGGCTAGAATTAATCATACTGACCACAGTTTTAACTATACTTGCGGTTTACTTTATTCCAGCCGAGTCAATACTTGGTTACTTACGTTCTGCGCTTGCTATTATTTTCGTGTTTATTATTCCAGGTAATTGTCTAGTTAATATACTGTTTAGAAAAAGAAACGCTATAGATATTATAGAAAAAATTGTATTAAGTGTTGCATTAAGTTTTGGTATAGTAGGTATTACGGGATTGTTTCTTGGTCTCACAGCTATTGGGTTAAATTTTACGTCAATTACTATTTCACTAAGCAGTATTACACTTGTTTTAGCAATAATTGCGTTTATTTTAAAAAATAATGATTCAAAAATTTTAAAAAAATAAAACAACAAGACATGTAGTCATGGTAAATAAGTAAAAATAGTCAGTGAATAAAATTTTGAAGGATCGCAATTGTTGCCTGTTTAGTAAAAGGGGGTAAATTAATTTCTGAAAAATGGGGTATACATTCAAAAGGTGCCTGGTTAAGAATTAGATTACCAAATTTTTTACTTGTTATAATTATGTCACCAAATTCTTTTGGAGTTAATTCTTTTTTGAATTCATCATCCAATTTTACAGCTGCCAACAAAAATGTAGCAGAAATAGAGTCTGAAGCTATAATTTGTTCTAACAATGTAAAAATGGTTTTTTTGTCTCCAAAAACTTGGGCTTTTGAAAGTTCAATAGCCAAATATTCTATGGGTAGTTGTCGTTCGGAAAGTCTGCATGCTAACATTCGGCCTTTATGCGGTCCTTCTTGTTTATCTGCGGCTTCTTTAACTACTTGTCTTACTACGTTGGCTACAAGTTGTCCAACAGTTGAAGCTGGTCCGCCAAATTCAATTGTCTCGCCTTGTCCAGTTATTGCTACAGACAAACTATCAGTTATAGTTCCAGTTGCAATATCGCCACTGTATCGACTGCGTACATCATAATCGTTCATTGCAGCGGTTTTTGCTTCCGTTGCAGTTAAAAACAGACTGACTAGACAACTGTCGGTTGGATTAGCATTTAAAAAAACTATTATGTTGATTGTTCCACGTGTGTAATGTTTACTTTCTATAATTTCACCTGCAGATTCACCGTGTCGCCATCCAGCAGTTGCTATGGCAGTTATAGTTATATTACCTGTTTGTCGTGTTGCTATGGCGAGGTTTTGAATTTTTGCGGCGGTAAGCATTGCAATGTAGTCAGTTGTGATTTGCAGATTTTTTTGTGCATCATGTATCAAATTTACTGGGTTGTCGTGGAGATGTATGTCGTTATAGTTATCAGGTACAGAAACATTTAGTATTGCATTTACTTTTTTGTAACCACCGTTGTATATGCCTGAGCTAAGAACAGTTAGTGGAGTTTCACTTATTATTGCAACTATGTTGTCTTTTTCCACTATTTTTGCAGATGAGTTGGGTAATAGTTGTTGTTTCATTTTATCACACGGTACTTGTTTTTAAGTTTATGACCTTTAAAAGGTTTTTGAGAGCATAAATTTCAAAATTAAAAAGGTTTTTTTCGCAATTATTTGTTAATATGTTCATGTTTTTCACGTTTTTTTCTACACATGTTCACATTTTTTTGATTTTTACAATCAGACGGATAAACTTAAATAAGATGTAAAGAAAGAGAAAACATGAGGACAAAAAAATGACACTTGACCCAAAAGAATACAGTCACTACATCCCAGAAACAAAAAACGTAATTAACAAAGTCGTCAAAAATAATCTAGGAGACAGCATATTATTCTCCGCTGGAACCGATACTTCAATAATTGCCTATGAAGCCATAAAATACAAACCCGAAATATCAACATTAACCATAGAATTTAAACAAGGCGATCCAAAAGATGCCAAATATGTTAAAAAAATGGTTAAATTTTTAAAACTTAAAAACCACCAAACCTACGTTTTTGACATTAAAGAAGCCTTAGAAAATATACCCAAAGTTGTTAAAGCATTAAAAACTTTTGACCCTATGGATGTAAGAAACAGCATGGCAATTTACATTGGACTAACACTACTAAAAGAAAAAGGGTTATCTAAAATTTTTACAGGCGACGGGTTAGACGAATTCTTTGGTTACCCATGGCAATTCCACCTCTCAGAAGAAGATCTTTATAAAAAACAGTTAGACATGTGGACAGAAATGAGCTTTAGCAGCAAACCACTATCAAAATCTTTAGGAATAGAAGTAAAACAACCCTACCTAGACCCAATGTTTATGGAGTGGGCAAAAAAACTACCGATAAAAATTAAAATCAACATGCATAACAACGAAAAATACAGCAAATGGATACTACGCAAAGCATACGAAAACATCATACCAAAAGAAGTTATTTGGAGACCTAAAACACCACTTGAAACAGGAACAGGAACATCTTCATTAAACACTATCTTCCAAGAACAATACACTAACACTGAATTTGAAGAAAAGAAAAAAGACATATTTGAAAAAGATAACGTACAAATCCGCGATAAAGAACACCTAATCTATTATGAAACGTTCAGAAAAATTTTTGGCAAACCATCAGAAATCTTTCCAAAAACAAACAACGACACAAAAACATGCCCACAATGTAAAGGCCACATTAAAATAAAAACACAGTTTTGCAAAATATGCGGATCCTACCCCATCTAACTTTCCACAGTACAACGCATAAAAAAAATTAAACATACAAAAACAGTTTCCCAAAAAAAATGAACAAGAACAGAGAACAGGAAAAAATTGTTCTGGGAAAGATTTATTTCTTTATTTAATTGTTTGTGAACTAACATAATAGGAGAAAAATATAGTGGCAAATCTATCTCAGTTAAAGTCAGCAATGACAGTATCAATCTTTCTTTCGCTATTCATATTTGGGCTTTTTGTTTATGCAATAGCTTACATAATAGCACCTTCTAACTGGTTAACTTGGCTTTTCATTGCATGCGGCTGTTCAGCACTGTTTATTCTAATCCAGTATGCAATAGGCCCAGCAATAGTAACTATGTCAACAAAACTAAAATATGTAAAACCAGGCGAGTCACCATGGCTTGAAAACACTGTAAAAGAACTTGCAGATAAAAGCGGTTTACCCATGCCCAAACTTGCAATAGTACCCAATAATACACCTAATGCTTTTACGTTTGGCAGAACCACAAAAAGTGCCACTTTAGCTGTGCATGAAGGATTACTACGACAACTTAATCAAGGTGAAATCCGTGGAGTAATAGCCCATGAATTAGGCCACATCAAACACAAAGATTATGTTATAATGACTATACTTTCCGCATTACCATTAATTGCATACATAATTGCACAAACTGCTTTTCATGCAAGCATCATCTCAAACGCAGGAAGAAGTAAAAATAAAAACGACAACGGTGGCTTGATTTTACTCATCATTGGAGCAGCATCATTTCTTGTGTACATCATAACTTTTCTAATTGTCATGCGACTTAGCAGATTACGCGAACATTTCGCAGACGCTTTTGCAGCATATGTTACTAATTCACCCCGCGATCTAGAAAGTGCCTTAGCTAAAATCACCTATGGTTTATCAATTTCACCAAAACCACCTGAAGGTGCAAGAGCATTTTACATTGGAGACCCAGCAACAGCAAAAAAAGAAGTTAAACTAATAATGGAAAACAAAAACAAGTATGACCTTGACAAAGATGGCGTGCTTGATGAACGCGAACTTCAAATGGCAATGGAACATGAAGCACACAACACATGGACACAACTAAACGGCATGTTTGCAACACATCCACCAACATTTAAACGCATAATATTACTAAAAGAAATTGAAAAAGAAATGGATACAGGGCAATACGCCAGCGATAAAATGTACGACCACATATAAAACATTTCACACCACTTTTTTGGTACCATTACAAGAAAACACTTTCGACGGCAATACCATCAGACTATCGATAGTTAAAGAAATCGAATTACACAATTTAACAACATAAAAACCCATTAAACAAAAAAACACAAACAAAAAAACCTTGTGTCCATAACCCGCATACACGAATTACAAAATAATTTTTTCAAACCATTATGATTATCATTTTTGTTGTCAAGCCAATATGGTTTATTATTTTTGCATGTTTGTAGTCTTTTTAGGTAATTATAACGTGTTTTTCAAAATTTGTATACTGGTTATGGTCGCATGGTTTTTTTAGGATTTACACCACCGCAGACATCAACCACAAGGGTTGAGTCTCGCACCCCATTAATTCGTGGTGGTGTGTTGGTGGTGTTTGTGTGTGTTGGTTTTTTGTGGTTTTGGGTTTGATGTTGTGTTTTGTGTTTGAGTGAGAATTTTTGTGTTGTTTGTTTTTTTAGTGGAAATTGTGTTTGAAAAACTAGTGGGTTATGGACATATGGTTTTTTTCTTTTGGTGTGTTTATTGTGTTTTGTTTGTTGTTTGTTGTGTTTTTTCTTCTTTTTGTATACGCTATTTATAGCGTACACGTTTGTGTGATTGGCTGTAAATGTTTGTTTTTGTGTTTTGTGTGTGGAGTGTGTTGTTGTTTTTTCAAAATTTTAAGATGTTTTGTTGGTTATTTTGTGTACGCTAAAAAACTGCAAAATTCAGGATCTAACAAAAGAAAAGAAAGGTACTGAAATGTTACCTGTGTCTCTTTTTAACTACTACTCCGATAGCTAATGCTACAACTACTACCGCTACAACCGCCACAACCATAAACACTAGCATATTACCATATGACCCAGTATCAGAAACACCATCACCAACATCATAGGTTCCGCCATATGCCATGTTACTATATGCACTGAATTCTCCAGTATTAGCCCAAATACCTACTGCAATACCATGAACATTACCAGGATAGACTTCATCTAGCATCATTCGGACATCCCAATAAGGTCTAAGCTCATAACCAACAGGAGAAGTAACCAACGTAGCTACAACATTACTTCTAGACACCTTAAAATCTGTCACTACCACATCATCATACATATCATAAGAGTAACCCTTCAAATTCTCTAAAGCTATATCAATTGCCTGCTCTTTTGAAACATTTATTGAGGTGTCTCCAATTGTATAGAGTGCCCGAGTATCATACACTGAAATTATGTGGTTATTTGTATTAACGCTGATTTCTAGTTTTGTATAGTCTGCACCGTTTATTGTGTGTGCCCATTTTAATTGTGTTTGTTCTGTTCCCCAAAAAGTGCTAACTAATACGTCAAGTTTCGTGTTTTCTTGGGTTGTTGTGGAATTTTTTGATAGATTAGCACTGTTTAGCATTGTTATTAGGTTGTTTGAATTAATGTTGGTGGTTTGTTGGTATTTTTCAAGAAAATCAACTATTGCGTCATGACGGTTAGCATAATTTGTAGTTGTGATAACTTGCGAGTCTAGAGGTGTAATGAGATAGCTTGTTAAGACGTCTTTTTCAAAAGAAAAAGAGACCTCTAAGGCACTATTTTCATTACCATTGCCTTCGTTTGGAGTTAGTGCATACAGTAGGTTAGTTATTTTTCTGTCAATATTGCTGAGGGGTATGCCATCCATTATTGAGTTGATTTTGAGGTTGAGGTTGTATTTTGATAAATCTAGTTGCATTACATTTTGTATGATGTTTACAGCTTCTTCTTGGGCAGTAGTTGTTTGATTTGGATTCAGCGGTGGGGTGGTTGTTCCTTTTGGAGGTTCAGGAGCTAAAAGGTTCTCTTGAGCAGCGACTGGTTGGTTTGCAACTGGAGTCTGAAAAGCTCCAAAAAAAGACATTACAATTAGCACAGCAAGTAAGGTTGTGAAAAATTTTGTTAATTGTTTTTTCATCAATTTTTCCTCCTAAGGTAACCCCACATACATATTTCCATAGACTACTAACCACCCCGAGTTTGTTTTCCCTGATAGGTCTGAGTATGCATAAGAGGTATAAAATAACGTTTGCGCCAGCATAGATAGGGCTTGAGCTGTTGAGTACCCTTGACACACGTAATAATAGTACAAGCCAGCAACTTGAGAATAGTTAGAGTGTATTGTTGGATCAATTTCCCATGAATATTGTGGTGATCCGCCTGACAGAGGATTGCCATATGGTACGTTATCGTTCCAGCCTAAGTAAACTTGACTACCTGAAGAACCCCACTCAGCTATATTTTGGTTATGTGTAAAGGCTCTAGGTAATCCACGGCATACACATGTGTTAGGATTTGGATCTGGGCTAATTGCTGTTTTGCAGTGCCATATAAATGAATTAACGTTCTTTGAGGAGGTTAGCTGGTAAATTTCAGAATCCCATACTTGACTAGTTCCCTGATACATAGAAAGCCTATGATGTGCATAACCGCTTGTACATGAAGCCCAAGCCAAGTGTCCTTTGGAATAGATCACAGCTGAGTCATAATTTTGTAGGTCGTAGACACAGTAATCAAAATTGACATCTGTACAGAGAGAATTGCGTACATCGTACAACCAATAATAACGGTTTAGCTCGAGCGATATGTAGTCAGCGGTGTTTTCAGATAACTGTACTTCCTGTTGGGTGTCCAATATAATTATTTTACCATTGTCATCTACGTATGGTACATAATAATTTGGTAGAAAGTTGGCTGCGCAAATATCTGCTGAAGCGTAGTTCCCAAATGTTGAAGGAGCTATTGAAAGTATCAACAAACAAATTAAAAGTACACTTGTAATTCTTAATGCTTTTTTCATATTTTTCTTTTCTCCGTATATATTATGCAAAACAGATGTATTATTTAAAAGTTGTTTTTACGAAGATATGTGGCCTTTCGCTATTTTAGGTGGGTGCACATAACACCCCTCCACCAAAAAACTACAAAAAACCAACACACACAAACACCACCAACACACCACCACGAATTAATGGGGTGCGAGACTCAACCCTTGCGGTTGATGTCTGCGGTGGTGTAAATCCTAAAAAAACCATACGCCAATAACCATCGCACACGTTTTGCAGATCACTTTTCCACAATAAACTAAACTATTACACGACTACAAAAATAGTGTTTTTATAGGGTTTTTGCAACCAAAATATTTACTATGATATCACAAAAAAAGTTACACTATAATGCTTGTGCGCAGGTTATGGACATATGGTTTTTTTAAAAAACGTTTATTCATGTTAGAACACCGTGTGTTGTAGTTTTTGCGAAGCTTTTATAAGGTTAAAGTAAGATATTCCTACTGGTGATTGATGTGAGAGAAGCTGAAGTAACAACAATGAGCGAAAAAGGCCAAGTTGTCATTCCCCAAATGATGCGAAAAGAATTAGAACTAACACCAAAAACCAAACTCTTAGTTTATAGAAAAGACAATTTGCTTATACTAAAAAAACTAGAAATTCCAGATTTGGCTAAAGAGTGGGATGATATAGTTAAGCAGATGTCTAAAAAAGGGTTAAAGATGTCCTTTGAAGAAATTCAAAAAGAAGTAGATGCTGTTAGAGCGGCAAATAGATGAGTGTTGGTGTTTCGTGTTGTATTTGACACTAATGTTTTGATTAGCACCATAATTTCTGAGGGTAAGCCCTCGTTGCTTTTAAGAAAAGGGATTTTTAAAAGAGTTTACAATAGTTACGTCAGATTTGTTACTTAGAGAATTTGAGACTGTTATGCAAAAGGCCAAAGTTCAAGGTTAACAATGATGATGCTGAAGTTTGCAGAACTATTCAAGTTTTGACACAAATAGCTGATTTTGTGGTTGTTACCTAAGTTTAATGTTGTTGAGAGGGATTTTAAAGATAATGTGGTTGTTGAGGTGGCTTTTGATGGGAAAGCTGATTTTATTGTTTTGGGGGATGACCATTTATTGTCGTTAAAGAGTTTTAAAGGTATTAGCGTTGTTAGTGTTAAACAGATGCTTGCGTATCTTGAAGAAAACAGTGTAGTATAGAACAAACGTCTAAACGTTATCAACATTTTTAATAAAACATTGGGTCTTACTTATTGTGTTTTAGTTTGTGTGTTGGTTGTGAGTGTTTGGGTTTTTAAATTTCTGTAATTTTAAAGCTGATTTGTATGTTGCAGTTATTGTTGTTGGTATTGTTTGTTTTTGCGGTAAGTGTTTTAGTTTATGTTTCTGTTTTTGATTTTAGTATTACAGGTGTAATTTTTTTATTTGTTGCGTTTTGTTGTTTGATTGCAGTAGTGTTGGTGTTGGTTGGTGTAGAGTTGTGAGTTGGAGTCTGTGTTTGATGGGTTAATGACACGTATTTGGATACGTTTATTATATTTACAACTGTGATATCAGTGGGCCGGTCGTGTGTTTCTGTAAAGGTTAACATAGTATTGTTTAGGAAACTTTTAATATTTTGCAAGGTGTTGTGGATATTGGTGTTTTATCCATGGTTGAAGCTGTTTTCACTGAGGAAGAGAAGAAAAATCTCAAAGCATTAACCGAAGAGTTTCCAAAGCTTCGTTTAGAGGTTGAGTCGTTAAAAGAAACTTTGGAGCTATTAAGTTGTGAAGGAGTTCTTGAACGTTTAGAGCAGAGTAAAAAGGATTTTGCTGAAGGCCGTGTTTATACTTTTGAAGAAGCGTTAAAAGAATTGGATATTGATGAAGACGAACTCTAAAATTATCCTCTCTAAAGCTGCTATCAAACAGTTAGATTGTTTAGATAAGTCTGTGAGAATTAGAATTTTCAGGGAATTGCAAGTTTTGGAAAATAATCCGTTAGCGGGCAAGTTATTATCTGGAGATTTTCAGAGTTTTAGATCCCTTCGTGTAGGTAAGTACAGGGTTGTCTATCAATTGTTAGAGCATGGGCTTAAGGTCATGTTAATTGAGCATCGCAAAAAAGTTTATGATGTCTAAAATTCTTTGCCAGTTACCAAAAGTACCTCGCTAAGTGTAATTAACCGTAATTCCCGCTAATTTTATTACCACATAAAAAACAAATATTAAACCGAAAATAAACCCCAAACACCAAAAACACAAACACCTACAAGTAATAAAACGATGCCCTCAAAATCACCTGCATAGTGGGATAGTTGGTTAACACCTATAACATCAAGCAAACAACTTAACTCTTATTGGTCATTACAATTGATGGCACCTCATATATGTAGAGATAAAGCAAAACCACACCCGAGATCATAATGATTCTTGAAGGTAAAAACCTGCTTGGCAAACTTGTTATAAATGTTAGTCAGCATGTCTTGTAGTTCTTTCTTGGAAACATTACAACATATGTCCACATCTACGCTAAGACATGCCCACTTATCCTGCAGGACCACCTGAACTGCTAAATCACCACTTTTGTATATCGGGAACTTTAATCATTTAAAAATTCAAATAAATAGTCCAAAAACCCCGTTAAAATCATCAAATATAATAAGGAAAGGATTTAATGAACGTTATTTTAGTTTGTTAAAGAAGCAACTATATGAACCTGTGTGACATGCATTGTCTTTTTGATCAACAATGTAGAGCAATGTGTCGTAATCGCAGTCTGTTGATACTTCAACAATTTTTTGTGTGTGACCACTGGTTTCGCCTTTAACCCATATTTCATTGCGAGAACGGCTCCAGTATGTTGCTTTACCAGTTTTTAATGTTAATTCTAAAGCTTCTTTGTTTGCATAAGCAAGCATCAAAACAGTTTTAGTATGTACATCTTGTACTATAACAGGAATTAGACCATTGCCTTTAACAAAATCAAGTTGTGTGAACAAATTTTGAAAAGTCATTGTCTTATTGCCACTCCAGCTTCAAGTAAATATTTTTTTACATTTTGAACAGGATATTTATTATAGTGAAACACTGAAGCAGCTAACGCTGCATCTGCTTTACCAACAGTTAAAACGTCAACAAAATGTTGCGGTAACCCTGCGCCGCCACTTGCAATAACAGGAACATGTACCTGTTCAGAAATAGCACGTGTAAGTTCAATATCAAAACCACTTTCAGTACCATCTTTATCCATAGAAGTAACTAAGAATTCTCCTGCACCTAACTTTTCAGCTTGCATTGCCCATGCAACAGCATCAATACCTGTGTTAGTTCGTCCACCATAAGTTGTAACTTCAAACCATACAGACCCTTCAGTTGTTTGAACATTAATTTTGTCCGTTGTTGGGTTTAGGTTACGTTTAGCGTCAATAGCAACAACTATACATTGTTGGCCAAAAACATTTGACAATTCGGTAATCAGATTAGGATTTTCTACGGCAGCTGTATTTATTGAAACTTTGTCAGCACCACTGCACAAAACGTTTCGGGCATCAATTACGTTACGAATTCCTCCACCTACTGTGAAAGGGATGTTTATTGCTTTAGCCACTCCTTCCACATACTGACGCATAATATCACGTTTTTCATGAGAAGCAGTAATATCCAAAAAAACCAGTTCATCAGCTCCTTCATCACTGTAACGTTTTGCTAACTCTACTGGATCACCTGCATGTTTAAGTTGTAAAAAATTGATTCCTTTAACTACTTTACCATGATTAACATCCAAACAGGGTATAATACGTTTTGTAAGCGTCATAATTTAAACTCCTATTTCTTGAATAGCTTGTTTTAATGTAAACCGACCTTCATAAAGGGCTTTGCCAATCACTGCACCTTCTACACCAATTTTTTCAAGATTTACAAGATCCTCTATACTGCCTATGCCACCTGCCGCCAAAATTTTAGCACCAGAACAGTTAACAATTTTAGCAAGAGTTTCAAAATCTGGCCCACTAAGTGAACCATCATAAACAATAGAGGTGACTAAGAACCATTTTACACCTAATTTGATAAATTTATCAAGTGAATTTTGCAGAGTCATATTTGTTGTAGTGCGCCAACCATCAATCATTACCTGACCATTTTTGTTATCTAGTGCAACTATGACGGAGTCTTTACCGAATTTATCTTGTAAACGTGTAATAACTGTAGCGTCTTTGAATGCTAATGAACCAAGCATAACTTGAGTAATGCCTGTACTGAAAAGTTTTTCAGCAATTTCAAAACTATGTATACCACCACCAACTTGGATGGGTAAATCAATGTTTTTAGCAATCTCTGCTATAACTGTGTGGTTATTACCTTGCCCAAATGCGGCGTCAAGATCAATTATGTGAAGTTTACCAGCACCTTCGCAGCACCAACGTTTTGCAGCTTCTATTGGTTCACCAAATTGTTCATAAAATTTAGCAGTTTTTATTTCACCCTGTACTAAACGCACAATTTTGTTGTTCATTAAATCTATAGCTGGAATCAAATGCATACTTGATTACCTCATAACTATTTTAGTAAAGTTTTGTAAAATATGTAAACCTACATCACCTGATTTCTCAGGGTGAAACTGAAGCCCATACACGTTTTTATCTGCCACAGCAGAAACAAAATTTACGCCATACATTGTTTTAGCACACACAATACGCTCATCAATTGGCACTGGATATAATGAATGCACAAAATACACGTAAGTACCATCAACTATACCATCAAAAAGCTCACATGACTTGACAATATTTATGGTATTCCAACCCATATGAGGAAATTTCAAATCACCATTAAATCGTACAACTTTTCCTTTAAATAAACCTAAACCAACACCAGAACCTTCTGTGCTTTCTTCAAAAAACAGTTGTAACCCAAGACAAATACCCAATAACGGTACACCCTCTGCTACTTTACTTTGAATAATTTCTTTAACACATTCAATTTTTTTCACGGCATAAGCAAAACTACCTACACCAGGAAGAATTATAGCATCAGCCGCCATCAAATCTTGTCTTGAATTACTAATAAAAACGTCAAACCCAGCTCGCTCTAAGGCACATTTAATACTTAACAAATTACCTATACCATAGTCAAAAATGACTGCTTTTACCAATTATATTACTCCTTTTGAACTTGGTACACCCTTACGACGAGAGTCAAATGTAATCGCTTGACGTAGTGACAAAGCTAAAGCTTTAGTTGCAGCCTCTGCTTTGTGGTGATCATTGCTACCATACATTACAAGCATATGTATGTTAGCTTGTAGAGAATTTGTCAGTGACTCGTAGAAATGATTAATGTCTTCAGTTTGCATTTCTTCTACTTTTTTACCTCTAAATTTAAGATCAATTTTGAAGTAGGGCCGTTTAATCAAGTCAACGGCAACAATTGCCAGTGAACAATCCATTGGAGTAAACGCGTTACCAAACCGTGTGATACCTAAACGAGCATCTAAAGCTTTGTTTAAAGCTTCACCTAAACCAATTGCCAAGTCTTCTACACAATGGTGCACTAAATCACCTTTGACACTGGCTTCAATATCGATTAAACTATGTGTAGCAAAACTTGTTAACATGTGATCAAGAAAAGGAATACCAGAAGTAATTGTTGATTTACCTTCACCGTCAAGATTTACTTTTACTTTTACTTCAGTTTCTTTAGTTTTACGACAGACTTCTGCAATTCGCATAATTATTCCTCATTTATCTGTTTCAATGATTCGATGAGTTTAGCGTTAACTTCAGGCAAACCAACAGTCACACGGAAACAGTTATCATACTGCAATAGTTTACCCCATTTTTTAAGTATAATGCCACGTTTAAGCAGTTTCTCATACACAAAGTCTGCAGGCAGTTTTGTGTTCATAAGTACAAAATCGGTTTGTGAATCAAACGCTTGTACACCGTCTATTTGATTTAATGAATCTATTAATTTTGCTCGTTCCACTTTCAAAGCTGTAACAGCTGTTTGCATAATATCCAAGTTTTCCAACATTTTAATACCCATACGAGCAGTAAAACCACTTACTGGGTAGGGTAATGGTGATTTTTTTATTAAAATTTCGGCTATTTCAGGATTGGCAATTGCATAGCCAAGGCGTAACATTGCAAGACCGAAAGCTTTGGAGAAAGTTCGCAGAATAATCATGTTTGGAAATTCATGAATACGTTGTACAAACGAGTAAACTGCAAATTCATTGTAGGCTTCATCCAAAATAACAATACCTGGAAAAGCTTTGGTTAAGGTTTCAATGTCTTTAGGGTTCATTTGGTTGCTTGTTGGATTGTTAGGTGAGCATAAATAGAGCAACCGTGTTTTTTTGGAGAAAGCGGCAAGCATTGTGGGTACATCAAGTTGAAAATCGTTTTTAAGGGGTATTGTAACGTATTTTGCTTCTTGACGTTTTACACATAACTGTGGAATAACAAAAGATGGAGCAAATGAGATAGCGGTGTCACCTTTTTCGATAAAGAGTCGTATTATGCGATCAAGCAGTTCATCACCTGCATTACCAATAACTATACAGTTTTGTGGAATTTTTAGGTATTCTGCCAAGTTTTTGGCCAGTTTTGGGACTTCATCTTCAGGATAAATTCGTAAGTCAATTTCGTCAGCAGTTTGCTTTAACAAGAGTGTTTGGCGGTCACGGTTGATAAATAGGTTCTCATTAAAGTTTAGTTTTACAATTTCAGATGTATTAACGCCTAATTGTTGTGCTAATTCTTCAGGTGTAATGCCTGCAGAGTAACAATCAAGAGAGTTTAATTTCAGTTTTTTCTGATCTAACCAGTTAGTGTAAGACTCACTCATTATTTGAACCTCGCATCTATTGCTTTATAGTGATTTGGAAGATTTTCTGCATCTGTAAGTATTTTGACATATTTTTTTGTTTTTTCCAAACCTGTTTTAGAGCATTCTACAATACTAACTCGTCGTGAAAAATCAAAGACACTTAATGCTGAGAAAGATTGAGCAAACGTGCCTGTTGGTAGAACATGATTAGTTCCACTTGCATAATCACTAAGCGGCACTGGACTATAAGGACCAATAAGAATTAATCCTGCAATTAATTTTTCTGAAAAATCTTTAGCGTTTTTAATCATAACTTCCAAATGTTCAGGCGAAAACTTGTTAGATAACTCAACCATTTCTTCAATACTAGAACAAGTAATTATGAACCCATATTTTTTCAGTGACTCAGAAATTTTTTCGCCACGTTCAGTTGAAACAGTGATAGCTGCTAAATTTTCTTGAACCGCTTCAGCAAACTGTTTAGAAGTTGTAATTAAACCAGCAACACTATCTACACCATGTTCAGCTTGTGAAACCATATCAAACGCTACCAAACGAGGGTCTGCGGTTTCATCAGCTAAAATCAACACTTCACTTGGACCAGCAGGCATATCAATAGCAACATCTGTTGAAACTAAAACTTTTGCCGCGGTTACATATTTGCTTCCAGGACCAACAATTTTACGAACAGGTTTTATGGTTTGTGTACCATAAGCTAATGCTGCAATAGCTTGAGCTCCACCTATTTTGTAAATTTCAGTTACACCGCAAAGATCTGATGCGACAAGAACCAACGCATTCACGTTACCCTCTGCATCTGAAGGCGAACACACAACTATGCGCTTTACTCCAGCAACATTAGCAGGAACAACCGTCATAACTACTGTACTAGGATACGCAGCTTGACCGCCAGGAACATAACAGCCTACACTTTCCAAAGGATAAAGAACAGTTTTTATTGTTATACCATCAATGTCAGTCTGGTTTTCTGGCTGGAGTTGCTGTTTCTGGTAGGTTTCAACACGTTGTTTTATAAACTGTAGTGCATCTATTTGTTGTTGTGTGACTTTGTTATAGGCTTTCTTGATTTCCTCTGTAGAAACGCGCAGGGCTTGTGGAGTTAATTTTACTTTATCAAATTTTTCTGCAAATTCAATAAGTGCTTTATCGCCAGTTTTGTGTACTTGGTTAACAATTTCTTTAACAGTTTTATCTAGTTGTTCAGTAGCTTTTTGGTCTGTTTGTTGGGGTTTAAACCAGTTAGGAGGAAGCGTTTGGGTTGTCCATTGCTTAACTATTCGGGTTTGCATGAATCTTCGTTTCTCCGCGCTATCTCATCTAGTGCTAAAACCTGTCTAGGCTCATATACAACTAGACCTTGAGCGATTTTACGGATTTTTGGTAAGAGCATTATTAAACTGTTTTTTTCGATAACTGTGTTTACACTAACCCAAGTATCATCTGCTAGAGGTGAAATTGTAGGGTTTTTCAGGGAGGGTAATTCTGTTAATAAGGTTTGCAAGTTTTCTTTTTTTACGTTAACAAATATGTGTATCCGTTTTTGGCCATCGACAACTCCTTTGAGTAGTGCAACGACATCAAAAATTTTTTCGCGTTTCTCAGGATCATCAAGAGATTTCTTATTGGCAATCAAAGTTGCTGTTGAATGCAAAACAGTGTCAATTATTTTGAGGTTATTTGCTTCGATTGTTGTACCTGTTTCAGTTACGTCCATGATACAATCAGAATTTTCTGGTGGTTTAGCTTCAGTTGCACCAAATGAGAGAAAAATTTTTGCTTTAGGATTATCACCTTTTTTCCACCATGGTGTAACTAACAAAGGATCTTGATCCCCAAAACGTTTCTTATAGTTTGGTTGCGCTTTAAGGTATTCTGATGCAATGTTTAGATATTCAGTGCTAATACGGAAGTTTTTACCTTGGCTCCAAATATATTCCATGTACTCATTCATATCTTTCTGGGCAACATCTTTAGGAACAGCTATGACAAGACGAATTTTTCCATACTCTAGATTTTGCAGAATTTCAACGTCTGCACAATTTTCTTTTACCCAGTCTTCACCAGTAATACCTATGTCTTGCAGTCCTTCACTTACAAACACAGGAATTTCTTGGGGCCTTAAAACTTTAATTTCTATTTGCGGATCATTAAAAGTTGGTCGATACGTACGATCCATAGCACCAAGTTTATATCCTGATTTTTCAAAGAAGTCAGAAGTTGCTTTTTGCAGAGATCCTTTTGGAATAGCAAATTTTATTTTATCCATAATTTTTCACCTAAATTTTAGAGAGTCCCCCTAAAGGGTTTTTGTTTTCGTGATAAAATGGTTCTAAAGAGATATGTGCCTAATATCAAATAAAAAAACGGTAAAGCAATTACAAAGTTAACACTATTAAGCTGAATGAAGACAATCGCCTGATATGAACACAATCCCTCATCATGTATCACTGAAAGACACCACATAGTTTTCCCACATATAAACCTGTTTCTACAATATTTAACTATTCAAAAAAAACATACATCAATAAGTAACATACAAATTTATGAACAAAATTCTCGACATAATAAACGTTAGTCCTAATCATTTTGACCCTCTTACGCCAAACATATACATGCTAAATGATTCAAAAACTAACACTAAAAACACAAACACCAACAAAATACACACCCGCACCACCAAACACAAATTACAACCAACATCTAACATTAATTTTTTCGTTAACTTTAAACTATAATGCACTATTTCTTGCAATTTTTATTGTAAAAAAAATTAAGTGATTAATTCAGAAGATTTTATTTCAAAAACAAACGGCGAAATTAAAGTTTTTGCCTTCGCCTTCACACTAAACAATCCATCTATCAAACCTTCCCAAATAAGAGGTTCATTAAGAAATGGATTTTTAATAAGTAAATATTTATCTTTTAAATAAAAATAACCAAAACCTTGAACACCTAACCTTTTAAACACGTGCGGCCAATTTTCCTGTTTAGAAGCATCAAAACCATGTGTTGCTTCCATAGAAACTTTAAGAATATCACCCATTTTTTTGCCGATATCACATAATTTTTCTTTTGGCGTATCTTGAATCAATACATTAATTAATTCTATGTTTACAAAAGCAACTCTACTTATCCCATAATAATATTCACCAGGAAAATGCCAATCATAAATCATTAAGTTATTGTAAATATCAAGCATTTTAGAAATCAAAGATTTAATGCCAGTTTCTTTACCATCCTTAATTAACTGATCAATAAAAACACGTTCAGCTTTTTCCAATATAAGAGTTGTTCGCTTTGCTTCATTAGATAATTCATCTAATCTATTTTTGCTTGACTGCATAACAAATATCGGTTAAATCACAGCCATATACTTTACGGTATTTTTTATACCACTAAATACGAGTTTACAATAAAATTCAGAATACTTAATAAAACACACCGACTTTAACAAGATGCCGATGAAGAAGCTAAAAAGCTGATTTGATGATGCACCCTAGGGTATCTGAGGCAAAAATTAAAAACAGTAAAAATAAAAACAAAAACATTAAACAATAAACCAACAATAGACCTCTCAAAGTTTATTTCCCATCCTCATAATTAATTATACCACAAATTAAAACTACACACAATTCATAACATTCACACCCATTACAATACTTGCACACCAAAAACTTACACCACAAACTCTACAATAACACACACTACAAAAACGCGTGTACAACTCGCGTTAACATACACACAAACATACAGATACCACCCATAATTGTTAAACAAAAATAACATAAAAATTTAAACTACAACTTTACACTACAACAACAGTACTTGAATACAACACTTATACAAACAAAACAAAAACTCTTTGAAAACCATAAATTAAGAAAACGTTTTTTGTGAACAAAACATGTTAAAATGGATATAATATAAAGTGATGTTCGTTGCAGTATTAAAACAAACAAGAAAAAACCATTTTTCAACTAAAAACTAAACACATACACACAAAAAATTATTGCTCCAACGAAACATCATCTTTTAAACTCTCCGTTATTTCCTGTCCCAAAGCTTTCATCAAAAGTTTGAAAACCAAAAAACCTGCTTCACGATCAGCCTTAAAACCCAATGTTGTACCTAATAAACAAACACCATCAATATTACGCTCTTTAGCAAGTGCTAAAGTTAAACCCGTACCTCCAACTATTTTGCCTTTACTATAAATGACACCACCCTTCTCCATAAAATCTGCCGCAATCCTATTTGAAGTCGCTGCAACAAAAACCTCTGTTTTATCTTCAGTAATTGGGACACCACCCATAGTTACAACAAATTTACAATTCAAAGACTCAACAAAATTTAAAATTTCTTCACAAATTGTATAATGAGAAACCACATCATCAAATGAAGGCTGTATTTCACTACTCATAATTATTAAATTATTTTTTTCAAGTGGCGCATAATAAAAATCATATTTTGATAAATGAGCAATACCTTTAGGTGAAATTGAAATATAATCTGGAAATGTTGGTGAATACAATTCTGCAAATAATTTAGCATCAAAAAATTTAACCAACATATGAGCAGCTATCCTACCAACATTCCCAAACCCCGAAAGACCCTGAACAAATATTGGATTCTCAAATGTAGGATTTGAAAGCATACGCAAATAGGGTTTATCAATTAAGATTGACATACAGTACCTAAATATTCTCCATACTAAAATGCTTTTTCCGTATATGAAAAAGAAACTATTAATACCCGACAACGAAATTTAGTAATCTGCAAAAATAAAGTTGCGCACTATTTGCAGCGGGGTGGGGTAGCCAGGATTAACCCGCTGGGCTCATAACAGCGTATTTTACGCTGTGAGATACCCAGAGATCGATAGTTCAAATCTATTCCCCGCTACCAACATCATTTCATTTCTTGAAAAATTTCAAGCATAATCTTTCAAATTAATAGTAATCAAGATTTTTACACACAATTTTCCAGTTACAATACACATAATTGAAAATTTTCACATATAGTGGAATAACACTATTGTTTGAATTTAAGTAAAGCCGTCAGGAGATATCAACTTTTTGGTGCTGTAGACTAATCGATTAACTTTTTATTGGACCAAAAGAGTCCACTATGCCATCATTCAACAAACAACAAGGTGAAACCCATAATTTCAGCCCAAACACAAATAGAAACACAAGACAATATAACCTGCCAACACATCCCAAAAAACAAACAAACAAAACATACCAAAACAAACACTCCAAAAACCCATAGAAAAACTCCAAAACACAACAATAACCAAACTATGCAAACCAATCTATACACGAGACCCAAACAGACAATACCAAAGAGCCACAACCACACAAAAAACACTAAAAACAAGACACGGCACAACAGAATTCAAACTTGTTAAAGCATACGATTTAGAAAATGGCACCTATTTTAGGCCGTTACTCGTGTATTTAAGAATTGTTTCCAGACAACGTATTGCGGATAACTTAGTGTTAGAGAGTGCAGAGGCCGCGTCATATTTGACTTATCGCGACTCAAAAGCTGTTATTGAGAGCCTGACTCATGTGAAGGTTTCTAAGCGCAGGGTACATGAGTGTGTGCAAAGGGTGGTGCTTTTATAGATGTGGAGCGTAGAAAAGCTTCTGGTTTGTTGGTGATGGGTGATGATGATGTGGGAGAGGAGGTTGTAGGAAAGGAAGATACGAGAAAGAAAGATGTAGAAAAGGAAGATACAAACCAAGAAATAAAAATAGACCTACTTTTAGGCGACGGCACAAAAACAACACAAAAAAATTAAATCCAAATGAAAAATAAATCAACTAAAGCCACATTTTCATTAAGAGCTGAATACATACAAAAAAATAATAGCCTTTGAAAAATAGAAAAGTATTAATATTTTTCAGTTTATTGACTTTCATTAGTGTTTTTAAATGGACTTTATCCTTCTAAAAAATTGGTATTTATATAATTGTGCGTGTTATTAACAATTTGGAATTAGACAACTTTGGAAGTGAAAAACGTGAAAAAAATAGGGCCGTTATCAATTGATTTGATTGTTGCTTGCAAAATATACGAATTCCACAAAAACAAACAGGTAGTAGAATATGGCAACTTAGTTTCCTCACTTATCGGACTTGTTTCCAAGTCAGCAGTTTCTTCCTCACTTATAACTCTTTCAAATTGGGGCATTATAGGTTCTGAGTTTTGTGAAACAAAAGCTGGAAGAGTTGGTAGGACATACTCTATATCGGGGGAAGCTTTCACAATGGTGAAAGAAACCTATGATCAATACTGGCAAAAAGTACTTACATACCGACATTCGGCAGTTTAAAACAAGACCTGCCCAAAACACCACAACAAACCAAAAAAACACAAAAAACAAACTCCAAAAACAAAACAAACCAAACCCAAACAACACAAACCAACCCCACCAAAAACAAACCCAAACCCAACAACCAAAAAAACAAAAAACAAACACAGCCCCAGCTAACACACCCACCACCCAACAAACAAACAACCACTACACCACAAGAGACTCTAAACTACACCCCAACAACTCCAAAAACTCGCCTCAGACTGTCTGAAAACTAGCCGAAATTATGTGTTAGAATTAAAAACTAACTTAACCGAAATATTAAACACTAAAAACGTGAAAATATTTCTAAAATACAAATTTTTAGAATCGTTTACAACAACAAAAATCCTGTGACCTGTTTTTCAGACAGTCTCTACCGCATTCGTTCCGAAGTACCACGCATTAAAAGCGTGATAAGCTGAAATACTGGGCAGCTGTCCCGTAACGTCCAAAGGGTGATACTACGCTGAGTTTCTCTGCGAGCATGTGTCCAAACAGAAAGGCATCGAATTTTTCGACGAAAAATTAGAAAAATTATGTTGCCTTTTTTGCTTAAATGTGATACAATGAGCATTGAGTTGAAAACAATCAAGGTTTTAATTTTTTTTCTGCGTAAGCAATAAAAACAACGCAGAAGAACTTTTATGGAATTTAAATGTGAATCATTAAAAGGCGCGACTGATATGTCAGTTTCAATCGTTGCAATTAAAGAAGATTACAAAATTTTTCGAGTCCCAGCAAAAACATGTATTATGAACATCACATTTTCAAAAGATGAACTTGCAGTGAGCAAGTTTATAGTAGAATGTATAATACTAAATGACGGCAACATTATGGTAAATCTTTCAGTTTTTATGATAGCACCCAAAACAAGAGAGGTAACTGACGATGAAAGTCTCCGCATTGGATTTGCAATACGCGAATGTAGTAACGGCTTAAAACGTGAATTGCAAAAGGAAAAAACGCAATATCAAGACATATTAAATATGCTAAAACGTGTGGGAATACAGACGAAAAGCAAAAAGATCGCTACAGAAATAAGCACACTGTTTTTAAGAACAACACAGGAATGCAATACTCATGAGAAAGATTTGCAAAACACAAAAATAATACATAAAAAACGGAGATGTTGCTGATGCGATTTGACACACCAAGGATTATACGAAAGATTGCAGCTGAGATGGAACAAGGTGAACATTTATCTAAAGTTGTGGCACAACAACTAAACAAAATACGTCCAGAATTATATCCTGTTGCTAAAGCGTGGGCAAATGGAATAAAAAAATCCTTTGAGTTTAACGGAATAACGTTAGATGAAATACAAAATAGATATAATCCTTCTACTCCGCGTGTTGTAGCTATTTTGACTATGAATTCCTATTTGGAAAATCCTGCTTTAATAGAGCGAGACAGAAACCTTAAAATTCAATTTATAAAAAAATGATAGTGTTTTTAAGTGAATTGCAGCGTTTTTGAAACAAGTATTTGGGCGAAATTAAATAATAGTGCCATGAGGCTAGCTGTGTTGCAAGAATTAGAGGACAATATGGCTCTGCAACAAGGCAGAGTAGATGATGATAGTAACGGTCGAACTATAGTAGATGTAGAATTAGAAGATTGCGTATGTGGATATTATGATGGTGATAAATATTCGAATTACATATTTATCAATACAAAGTATCTTGAAGATTCCAGTAAAAATTATGTTGTGATGGATACAATTATCCACGAGTGATGTCATGCATATAAGATGACGTGATTGTTGCATATATAAATGGCAATATAGGGAAATGCAAACTAAAAATGCCTAAAATTGAAAAGATAGAATTATGGATAAAAAATTCAATAGTTTATTATGAACATTCACAAGAAAAAAGTACATATGTTAAATACATAACTCAACCACGCGAAGATGATGCATATTATTACACACATAAGAAAATGCGGGAAATACAGAGATTAGACCTTTCGCTCAATAGCGATGAAAAATATGACGCTTATTTACAAGAAGAGGAAAACAATTATAATATTGTTTGGAAACCAGAAGCAGAAAGGAGTTTTGACAAAGACTATAAACAAAATATTGCCAAAGATATTGTTGACCGATATAACGCACGTATTAACAAATATGGAGCGTTTTTTAATAAAATGAAATGACCAAATATTTGAAAACTTTTAACTATACATTTCTTTATTTTTAATATAAACCAGAGCCGTTGCCCCGCATAATTCTTAAAATTTATAACTAAAATTCGATCATACTTCAAACTAGTTTATTTCCAAACTCCAACACATAAATAAACAAACCAAACAAAACCATATGCAACACCAAAAACTTAACAACAAATAGACCTACAAACCAAACACTTCAACCATGCACAAAACATCAAATGTTTACGCTCAACACGTTGAGTATTTCGTTTACCAGTACACAAAAAACCTCTTGACATGATTTCGTAGTAGACAAAATTATCATCAAAAAATACTGCAGTTATATCTAGATTTAAATTTTTTAAACCGTGTCCCTTCACTTTTTTGGCAATATGTCCTCTCAGCTTTTTAAAAATCAACCAAATTTAGCTATAAATCAAAAAACAACATTAAAATTCACCACAAATACACAAAAACATTCACAGNACATATCACCAATATCGGCAATATGTGCGCGTAGAGGTTTGTGTGTGATTATGGTGTGATTTGTAGTTGTTTTCATGTTTTAACTAAATTTAAAGGATATAGAAGATGATAAAAAAGAATAGATTACCAAAAAACTGCAGAGTCAGGGTTTAAAGGATCTATAGTTCTCACAAAACTTCACATTTTCGCATACCAAAAACATAAACCACAATATCCCCACCATCATAAACTATTGTATACCACAACCAAAAAATGTTTCTTTACAATAGACTCTACCCCACATCTCACCATTCCAAAACAAATTCTAATAGGTTTGATGAGGTCTGCACATTTATGATTTGTATTTGTTTGATATTTTTGCTTTTTTTAAAACAGACATAGTGGTATTTTGGCTGATACCTAAAAACTCGTGAAACATCATATACCACTGCCGTTTATAGACATTTCACTATTAATTGTTCAGTTTGTGGTAGTGTGCCTTTGTTTGGAAGGTTTTTTGTAGTTGTTACATTTGCAATGTGGTGTACCGTTTAGTTGCTTACCTATTTTTACCACATTTTCACTATTGCAATGTATGCATTTTACGGTTATTTTTACTGTGTTCGCTGTCCTTGTAGATAGCATGACGTTTTGCTTATAAACTATTTTGACGCATGACCTGTTTTATGGATGGTGTGAAGGATTTTTAAGTTGTCTATGTAGCAATGTGCGATTTTGAGGGTGTAAGTGTGATAGGTGTGTTTGATACAGTTATAATTTTTCTTGGAGTTTAGGATATAATTTTTAGTATGTTGTTTAGTGTTTATTTATGGGTGAATATAGTTTTAGGTTAATCAGTGTTATTTATGGCGAAGTATAAAGTGCGGACAATTACTACGAGTTTTTGGAAACCAAAAGAGGATTACTTATCATGTATTGTTAGAGCTGTAAGTGGTAAGATTATGGATGGGGATTTTGTTGTGGTTTCTGAGAAGGCAATTTCTATGGCACAGAATAATATTGTGGATGAGGATAAAGTTGTGGTTAGAAGTAGCGCCAAGTTTCTTGCAGGTTTTTGGATGCGTTTTGTTTGGGGTTATCCGTTGGGTGTGTTATGCCATTTTGGGCGGCGTTTGCTTGATCGATTACGGGATTATCCTTTTGAGTATGGGAGTCGTCATAAGCAGGTCGTGCTTGAGTGGGCAGGTTGGGGGCAGGCGTTAATGTTTGGTTCTGAAGGTGCTATTGATGGGTCGAATTTGCCGTATTCTTTGGTTAGTTTGCCTCTGAAAGGTTCTCAAGATATTGCAGAGCGGATTCAAAGGGAGATATATTGTTGTTTAGGTAAATTGGTTTGTGTTATGATTGTTGATACTGATAAGACATATCGG
The DNA here is from genome assembly GCA_009776805.1 of Candidatus Bathycorpusculum grumuli. GTDB lineage: Archaea > Thermoproteota > Bathyarchaeia > Bathyarchaeales > Bathycorpusculaceae > Bathycorpusculum > Bathycorpusculum grumuli. Next base: position 39,009 of record WRNB01000003.1, read on the forward strand.
TTTAGAAATTTTTGTTTCACTTCGCGGCCCAGTCCGTTTAGAGGAATTTATTCGTTTGGTCAGTTTGCGTTGTTGGCGTATGTTGTTGGTAAGTTTTTAAAGTTACATGAGAGTTCTACGCCTCTTGCTGTTTCTGGTTTTTATATTGGTGCTGTGGATGCGTTGAAAATTGCAAATATTGCAGATAGAGTGCGTGGTGTGGGTTCTGGGGCAACAGTATGGGATATGGCGGCGCGTTTTCGTGTACCAATTCAGGGNGTTACGTGGGATATGCTTTTTCAGATTGAACATAAACCTATAGTTATTGTCCGAAAGGTATAACGGGTGATGTTTTGCTGGATAATATAGACGGCAATATTGTTGGTGCTGTTTTGTTTTTTCTGTAGTAAGACATAAAAATAAGACCTAGATTTTTTAGGGCAGACTGGGATTATCATGGAAGAATCAATAAAAAAATTAGACGCATTCTTTAACCCTCGTTCAGTAGCAGTAATTGGTGCAACAGAGGGAAAAGGAAAAGCGGGAGCAATTATTTTCAAAAATTTTGCCACTAATAAACAAAGAGGTACTTTTAAAGGTGAACTTTATCCAATTAACCCAAAAGCGCAGGAACTTTTAGGAATAAAGTGTTATAAAACTTTAAGTGAAGTCCCAGGAGATGTGGACTTAATTGTTGTTATTGTGCCATCAGGTGCTGTTGCAGGTGTTATAGAAGAAGCGGGTAAAAAGAATACTAAGGCTGCAGTAATTATTAGTGCAGGTTTCAAAGAAGTGGGAAATAATGAGCTTGAAGAACAAGTTGTTGAGGTAGCTAAGAAGTATGGTATACGTGTACTTGGTCCTAATTGTCTTGGCGTGTTTTATGCTAAAACAGGTGTGGACAGTATCTTTTTGCCAGAGTACAAAGAGTTGTCCACAGGTAAAGAAATTATAGCTACTCCACGTCCATTGTCAGGTAATATTGCAATGATTACTCAAAGTGGCGCGTTTGGTTCAGCTGCTCTTGATTATCTTGCAGGTCGTAATATGGGTGTAAGCAAATTTGTTAGTTTTGGAAATAAATGTGATGCTTCAGAATCAGATGTTTTAGAATATTTACTTGAAGATGAAGAAACACATGTTGTTTTAATTTATCTTGAAGATATTAAATCAGGTAAAGACTTTTTGAGAGTTGCAAAAAAGGTTTCTCTTAAAAAGCCAATTGTTATGATTAAATCAGGTAGGTCTGAAGCGGGTGCACGTGCAGCGGCTTCGCACACTGGTGCAATTGCTGGTACAGACAAGATTTATGATGCTGCCTTTGAGAAGACAGGTGTAATTCGTGCAAAGAACATGAATGAATTTTTCATTATGGGTAAAGCGTTGGTGTCTATGAAACCTGCAGTAGGTACAAATATTGGCATTTTAACTGATGCAGGAGGGCCAGGTGTCATGTGTGTTGACGAATGTGAAACTGTTGGTTTAACAGTTAATAAATTCAGTGACCCAATACTGGCAAAGTTTGAAGAGCTTAAAGAAAATGGTAAAATACTTAAAATTGCCGCAACTCACAATCCAGTTGATTTAACAGGTAGTGTTGTTGATGATCAATTTGTAGTTTCAGCTGATCTCATGTTCCAAGAGAAATCAATAAGCGGTATTATCTTTTTGGGGCTTCACCACATGCCAGGACTGCAAGAGACATACATTACAGGTGTTGCACAGATTGCAGCAAAATATGACATACCGATTGTTGCATGTGACATTGGTGAAACTGAAATGGCACTCTACACAAGAGATCATTTTGATCGTTTAGGACTGCCAGCGTATTCTTCACCTGAAGATGCAGCTCATGCAATGAAAGCTTTACTGCAATATGGCGGTTTTCTACAAAAGAATTGTGCTCTAGACGCGTATATAGCAGAGTATAATAAGCGAAAAGCAGTAAAACAGTAACCTAACAGTATGTATTTAGGTCGTCTCAGAGTTTATGGGCAATAATGCAGTAATATTGCAATATTGTTCACAAATTCTATGTTTGTTAAATACGTATACCTGACAGTTACTGTTATAATCATATTTATTTTTTTATTTCTTTTGTATAATATTTTGCGGTTCAAGTTTGGAGTGAAACTGAAACTGTTATTAAATCGCCGTCTTTTATGTTGAATCTATTTCTTAGGTTCACAGCCGCAATAATTTCAATTAAATCTTTTGGATAATTGGGTACATCAGGTAATATCACATAACATACTGTGTCAAAAATTTTTGCTTTAAATAAATATCCAGGTAAATAACCTTTTTCTGGTTTAATCATCACTCCATTTTGCGGTGTTAAACAAGCTCGTTGTTTTATGTTTTCACCAGTTAAACAAAGATTCAAAGTACCAAAATATGGTGTGATTCCTGTGAGTGTTTTTAGCTGTAATAATACCCAAGGTAATTCAACAAAGAATTTACCACAACTATATCCCGTGTGAACAATACCGTTAAAAGTGATTACCGGCAAAAAATTCGCCAAAAAATAGGATGAAAAAATAAATTAGATTTGCTGTTTAATCCATTTCGCAACATTTTTGAGAAGAAGGTCAGAAGAAACATCCACGACAGGAACAATCATTTTTTCTTTAGTCTCAAGTACTGGCGCAAATTTTGGCATAACTGCATAACCCAAATAGCTCCAGTAAATTTTTCGTTTCTCTAATAATTCTTTAGCGAACACAGATGTGGAGGCTGAAATTGGAAAATACAAAAAAATTACACCATCAACCCAATACAGACCAATTAGTTTACCTCCTGTAATAACAGAAGTAAAACGTGCAAGTTCCTCAGGACTGCAAAAATGATTTTTTTCCAAAATAGCAATCTCTTGAAAAGGTTCATATGAAACTGTAATTTGCGGTTCACTCATAAATATCACCATTTAGTAGTAGTTATAAAGTCAAACGTTCCCTTTTAATTTTGCCGTACACAATTAGCTAGAAAACAATTAAGCGTGTATTGAAAACAGGTTTTGTATAAGTGTATGCTTTGTTAGTATGTTGTTTTTAGAAAAAGTTTTATTAGCGTAACAAAGCATTAAAGTTTTATTATTGTTCAATCTTGGAAGGTTAGTTTGATGCCTGAAATTCGTGTAGCACTTATCGGCGTGGGTAACAGTGCCTGCGCATTAACTCAGGGGACTCAATATTATAAGAACGCAAAAGAATGCGAAACAGTTCCTGGTCTTATGCATGTAAACTTTGGTGGATATCACATAAAAGACATACGGTTTGTTGCGGCTTTTGAAGTAAATAAAAATAAAATTGGAAAAGATCTTTCAGAAGCTATTTGGATTGCGCCAAACTGTTGTGAAAAATTTAGCAATGTTCCTCATTTAGACGTAAAAGTTTCGCCAGGTATAATTCTTGATGGTGTTGCTCCGCATATGCGTGAAACATTTAATGTGTATGATGACAGAAATACCACTCGCGAGAGTATTGTCCAAATACTTAAAGATACAAAAACAGAAGTTCTTGTTAATTATCTCCCAGTAGGCAGTCATGACGCAGTACGTTTCTATGCTCAATGCGCGATAGATGCAGGTTGTGCATTTGTTAATTGTATGCCAGAATTCATTGGTAGTGATGCTACAAAAGAGTGGCCGAAAAAATTTGAAGCTGCAGGATTACCTATTCTTGGTGACGATATTAAAAGCCAAGTTGGCGCAACTATTCTTCATCGTAATCTCGTACAGTTATGCCTTGATCGTGGTGTTATTGTAGATGAAACATATCAACTCAATCTTGGTGGAGACACAGATTTTCAAAACATGACAGTTGAAAATCGTCTTAAATCAAAACGTATCAGCAAAACAGAAGCAGTGACAAGTCTTGTTCCATACGCTCTACCTACACGTATTGGTCCTAGTGACTATGTTAGTTTTTTGGGTAACAAAAAAATCTGTTACATCAATTTAAAAGGTCGTAAATTTGGCGATCGTCCAATTGAAATTAGTGTTAAACTTGAAGTTGAAGATTCACCAAACAGTGGCGGAGTTGTCATTGATCTTATTCGTGCAGCAAAAATTGCTCTTGACCGTAAAATTGCTGGTGCTCTGCTTAGCATGTCTGCGTACGCATTTAAACATCCACCAATTCAAGTACCTGACAGTCAAGCATTGCAATGGACAGAAGAGTGGATAGCTGGCAAACGTGAACGCTAACACCACATCTTTTTCTTATTTTTTGTGAAACTTTAAGTAGAAATTCGTCCATAGGATACGTATTTCGTTAATGTTAGAAGGTTGTTGTATGATTACAGTTGAAGGATATGAAGTGCATGAAGGGTTATATTATTCAAAAGATTTTTTTTGGATAAAAATTGAGGGTCAAAAAGTTCGTGTTGGAATAACAGATTACGCTCAAAAAGCTTTACGTGAAATAGTTTATGCTGAACTCCCTGACATTGCAACAGAAGTGAAACAAAACGAGCCTTATGGAACACTTGAATCTGTAAAAGCTGTATCAGATCTTATTTCTCCAGTAAGTGGTGAAGTAGAAGAAATTAACAAAAATGTTCTGGCACATCCAGAAGATCTAAATGAAGATCCGTATGGTAAAGCGTGGTTACTTGTCATAAAACCATTTAATTTACAAGTGGAGCTTGCCAATCTTATGGATTTTGACAAAGCAGTTGAATGGCATAAAGCACAATCTCAAAGAAAATAATATTTGAAGGCTAAAGAGGATGCCACAAAAAATAGTTATCATCGGCGCAAACGCCTCTGGTATAGAAGCTGCTTCAGCAGCACGTAAAAAAGATCGTACCGCAGAAATAACTCTTCTCACCAACGAAAAAATTGTTGGTTACTCCCGTTGCGGTTTACCCTTCGTGATTAGCGGTGTAATTTCACAATTTAAAGAATTAGTTGTGTATCCTCCTGCATATTTTCAGATGCTTAAATTAAATCTGCTTACACAAACAACAGCGTTAACAATTAACACGACAGAAAAAACAGTTTTAATCCAAACTTTTGAAGACGCAACAAAGACAATAATTTATGATAAGCTAATAATTGCAACTGGTGCTGAACCATTTATACCGTCAATAAAAGGTAACGGAAAGTTAGGCATCCTATATCTGCGCAGTATCGAAGATGGAGAAAAAATTGATGCAGCAATTAAAACTGGTGCTAAATCGGCCATAATTATGGGAGCAGGTTTAATTGGGTTGGAACTGGGCGTTGCTTTAATTGAGCGAGGGGTGCAGGTTACAGTTGTTGAGATGGCACCTCATATTTTACCTCAGATGCTTGATGCAGATATGGCAAAGCTTGTTCAAGAGCAACTTGAACATAAAGGTATGAAAATTCTGTTAAACCGAACTGTGGAAGAAATTCTTGGAGAAGATAAAGTTTCGGCAATTAAAGCAAGTGGAGAAGTTTTTACTGCAGACATGTTTCTCAGTGCGTTTGGTGTTCGAGCTAATACAAAACTTGCCGTTGCTTCAGGCATACCGCTTGGAGAAACACGTGCCATTAAAACTAGTAGCTCTATGGAAACGGATGTAAAAGATGTTTATGCTGTTGGTGACTGCGCTGAAACCAGTCACCTTATTACTCATAAACCAGTTTGTCCTCAACTTGGTACTGTTGCAGTTAGACAAGGAAAAGTTGCAGGAACAAACGCTGGCGGGGTTAACTCGCAATTTATTGGTGTTTTGGCTTCTGCAATTACTAGACTGTTTGATATTGAAGTAGGCTCAACAGGAATAAACGAAACATGTGCAATAAAAAATCATATCGAAGTGGTTGTAGGTTCAATTAGCAGTAAAACAAAAGCAGATTATTATCCTTCATCTAAATCAATTAAAGTTAAATTAATTGTAGAAAAAAAGTCAGAGCAGATAATTGGTGCTCAAATCGTTGGAGGAGAAGAAGTTACCCAACGTATCAATGCAATATCATTTGCAATTCAAAAACAAATGACTGTAAGAGAACTTGCAAAAGCAGACACTGCATATGCACCGCCAATGAACGAAACTTGGGAGCCAATGGTTTTAGCTGCAGAAATAGCACTAATGAAACTACGTTAACCAAGATCCATTTTGTTAGTCACAATTTAAATTGAAATAAATTTGTGTTTTAGTTAAACTGTTATTTAGATAATTTTTTTGTTTCTGTAGATGTTAACAATGCTGTAACACCTGGAAGTTTTTTTCCCATTAAAGCTTCTACCAGTGCTCCACCAGCTGTGCTGATGTAACGAATTTTGTTGGTTAGACCAAACTGATCAATTGCTGCAATTGTATTTCCTCCACCGGCAAGGCTAAGAACATTACTGTTAGCAATTGTTTCAAATATTGTTTTAGAACCGTAACAAAAGTCTTTGTTTTCGTAAACACCAAGTGGTCCACTTACAACAATTGATTGTGCTTTTGAAAGAATTTGTACATATTTTTCAACAGTTTTTGCGCCTATGTCAAAAATTGGGTATTCTGAAGGCAATTGGTTTGTTGGAATTTCAACACGTTTATCGTCAACATTTAATGCGACATCTATGGGTAGTACTATTTTATCAGGATGCTTTGCAAGCAAATCTCGTATACCAGGAACAAGGTGTAAAAGTTCTTTTTTTGCTAAAAAATCCATGGTTCCTTTTCCTAAACTTATTCCTTTAGCAGCCATGAAAAGTTGTGATATTATACCGCCTAACAAAAGGTTGTCAGCTACGTTATTGTTTAAAATATATTTACTAATTTCTAGGCTGTCATCAGCTTTTGCGCCGCCTAAAACATAAACACATGGGTGATGTGGTTTTTCTAAGGCTTTTAACTGTTTAAGTTCTCGTTCCATGATGCGACCAGCAATGCTTGGCAGAACTACTGTGAAACCAACTACAGATACGTTGTCACGGTGTGCAACTGAGAATGCATCGTTAATAAACAAGTCTGCAAGTGGCGCAAGATTTTGTACAAGGTCAGTTTTTGATTGCTGTTCGGGAGAACCACTTTTGGTTTCTTCAGACCAATCACGCACATTTTTTAAGACCAGAATTTCACCATTCTTTAGTTGTCTAATTTCATTTTTTGCTTTTTCGCCAAAAAGGTCATCAACATATTTTACTGGGCAATTAAGAATTTGGCGTAAAACTTCTGTATGATGTTCAAGATTAGTAAAGTCAGAATCACCTTTACGTCCTTGATGTGATAAAACAACAATTTTTGCACCTTTTTCTGCCAACTCTTTAAGAGTAAAATTAGCATGTGCACATATACGCACATCACTTACAACTTTTTTGGTTTTAGAATCAACTTCAGAATTAAAATCTACGCGTACAATTACTGTTTTGCTTTCCACGTCAAAGTCATCTATAGTCTTAAAGTATACCATTTTTTACGGCGCTCTTTAGGCAATTTATGTTTAAAGAAAAAACAGCGTTATTTATTGCTTGCGCAACAAATTACAAGTTAGCTTTTTTAGCTACAAGTTCAATTAAGTCAATCATTCTGTTACTAAAACCCCACTCGTTATCATACCAAGCAAAGACTTTAACAAAATTATTTTTCTCACCAAGTACCATTGTTAATTGTGAATCAAAAACTGCTGAGTAAGAACTATGTAAGACATCACTAGACACAATTGGGTCTGCAGTATACTGTAGTATACCTTTTAGATAACTTTCAGAAGCTTCTTTCATGGCTTGGTTAATTTCTTCTTTTGTAACATCTCGGCTTAAAATTGCAGTTAAATCAACAATGCTCACATCAGGTGTAGGTACACGTAGAGAAATACCATTCATTTTTCCTGAACAAGCAGGCAATACTAAACCAATTGCTTTTGCAGCACCAGTACTTGTTGGAATAATGTTTATTGCCCCAGCACGAGCTCTGCGTGGATCTTTATGCGTTAAATCTTGCATTCGTTGGTCGTTTGTGTAACTGTGACAAGTAGTCATAAATGCTTTTTCCAGACCAAAAGCATCTGCAAGAACTCTGCTAATTGGTGCTAAACAGTTAGTTGTACAACTAGCATTACTAAGAATATTGTGTTTTTCATTGTCATATTCTGCTTCATTAACACCAAACACAAATGTTCCATCAGGATTTTCTGCGGGAGCAGATATGAGGACTTTTTTAGCACCAGCTACGAGGTGTTTTGATGCACCTTCTCGGTTAGTGAATAATCCAGTTGACTCCACAGCTAAGTAGACACCTAAATCTTTCCATGGAAGCTGCGATGGATCTCTTTGAGCTAAAACAGTTAATTTTTTATTATTAACAATTAAATTATTACCATCTACTTCAACAGTTCCAGGGAATCTGCCATGCACAGAATCATATTTAACAAGTTGTGCATTAGTTTCCGCGTCAGTCAAATCGTTGATAGCTACAAAATCAATATCAGCATTACGTTCAAGAGCAGCACGATACAGTAATCTGCCAATTCTTCCAAACCCATTAATTCCAACTTTAATCATACTATTCACTGTAAAAATTGTAATTTCGCTAGGATTAAACAATTTCTCCTACTAAACAAGTAAGCAAACAATCAACCCACAAACAATAATATCAGCAGGATATTTAACTAAAAAATATAACTAAACAAACTCACAAAAAACCAAACTCAAACACACCAAACAACACTACAACCCAAACATCAAAATGCTATTTCCATAAACACAAACACGACAAAAAAGGTAGTTTATATCAGAAAAAGTTACTACTTAAGGCAGCCTCCGAAAACCTTCTAAACATGGTTTGAAACGCTATTATACACCATTTTAGAAATAAAATGTGGATTTCCGCAGGTTACCTTAATAAATTTCACTATGTATAGCGTGTTTACAGCAAAAATAACTCCATACAACATTTTTTCTTATTTCACAACCATAATTTTGTAAAATAATCATCATATAATGGTTTATGAGCGAAAAATAACACTATACGCCACGGTTAAATAGTAATTATATAATGCATATTACTTCTAAATTTTTTTTGTACATAAACAATTAAAAACAACAGAATAAAGTACATAAATAAATATGAATATATGTAAGTGTTAATACTACAAATACCCAATATCATAATTGCTTAGCTGTGTTTATTATGGATAGAGATAAATTTAATCCAAAGCTTGATTTCCGTAAGCTTTCCCGCAGATGTGGGATTATAGTTTTTGTGACTATAATGTTTACAATTTTATTGTTTGCTACACTTTTTGCCTCTACTTTAAATGAAAACGCTTTCACAAGTAACAGTCTTTCGACCAGCGTTTTGACACCTCAAAACACTATTGTATTCAACGATGTGGCTATTGCATTAGAAACTGCTGTACATATTGGAGATGAAACTACACTTAGAAGCACAATAAATGATGCTACAGAACCCACTATTATCGCCCTTACAGCAGACATTAAACTTACAGGTTCAGCACTTAACATTCCAGTAACTAAAAACATTACAATAATAAGTGACAAAGAAAACGATTTTTGTAAACTTGTCGGTGACAAAGAATGCGCCACTATTGTTATTAATAGAGGAACATTAACGCTTGCTGGTGTTATTGTAACTCATAACAAAGGTGATAGCGGTAGCGGAGTGGTTGTTAACTCTGGCGGCACTCTCATCATGATTGATGGAGAAATTTTTGGTAACTCAGCTGATAATGGTGGAGGAGTATACAATAGTGGTACATTTGAAATGAGAGATAACGCAATTATTTCAGGTAACACTGCAACCAAAAACGGTGGTGGAGTATACAATATAGGCGTTTTTAACATGTTAAACGGAACTATTGGTGGTTCAACAATATCGGCTACTAATACTGCAGATGATAATGGCGGAGGGGTGTACAACGCTAACGGGCACACATTTACAATGTCAGGTGGCCAAATTTTTGGCAACACAGCTAAAAATGGCGATAATGTGTTTAATGAAGGTAATACCACATCTTCTGGAGGTTTAACTTCAGTAGTTGTTATTTTCGGCGTAGTTGCTGGAATTTTTGTTGTTGGTTGCGCAGGAGAATTTTTAATAAAAAAAGCAGGTATTCCAATTTTTATTTTCCTTATACTTGCAGGAATCGTGTTAGGGCCTGGTTTAAACATTTTTCCGCGTGAAAGTTTATTATCTGTACTACCACTTTTTGCAACTTTAACTCTTTTGATGGTTCTGTTTCACGCCGGATTAGGCTTAAAAACTCATGCGGTTCTTTCAATTGGTGGTCGAGTGTTTTTACAAACAATAGTCTACACTTTTGTTGGTACAGCATTACTTGGTTCACTTGGTTATTTTGTTCTTAAATGGGATTTCACACAATCATTTATTTTTGCAGCAATAATAGGAGGAGAAATTACCGCTGCCGTAATTGTACCATTAAGTAACTCAATGAAACTAAAAGAAAAAACTATAGTTTTTTTAACAATGGAAGCGGCAATTAGTTCAGTCTTTTCGGTTGTATTATTCTCAACTTTAATCAATATTTACTTGACGGGGAAAAGCAGTATAGTTGACGCACTTGCAAACATATCCATACAATTTTCTGTAGGTATATTTGCAGGTTTTCTTTTAAGTATAGCATGGGTTTACATATTACACCGATTCCAGAAACATAAATTCATAGATGTTTTAACTATAGGTTTTATTTTGTTAACATATAGTGTAACCACAATCATTGGAGGCAACGGAACTTTAGCTGCCTTAGTCTTTGGCATAATTTTTGGAAATTACCATTTAGTTAACAGAATTCTAAAAACAAAAATAAACATAGATAAACTACAACAACAAATAGTAGTGTTCTATGACGAAATAACTTTTCTGTTAGAAACATTATTCTTTGTCTCTTTAGGGTTAATATTTGTAATAGAGCCATCTCTTATATTAGCAGGCATAATGTTTACAGTAGTACTTATTATGACAAGATTTGGAGCAGTAAAGATTTCAACATTCAAAAGTGACTTAGCAAAAGAAAAACAAGTCATCACATTCATGTGCGCTTTAGGATTAACCCCTGCTACACTAGCTATCCTCACAATTTCATACGGATTACCCTTAGCATATACTATTGTAAACGTTGTAACCTACACAATTATTTTCTCAAATATAGTTACGGCAGTCTGGTCAACATATTATATGCGAAAAAGAAAATGTATTAAAAAAGAACAAACTGAACAAAAATATACACTATTAGAAGTTAAAGAAACAGAGGAACAGTAATGGCGGGCCCGCTGGGATTTGAACCCAAGACCTCCAACTCCGCAGGCTGGTGTCATAATCCGTGCTAGACGACAGGCCCAGAACTGACACTACACTACAACCCAGAACTAAATAAACCTGACTCAAACAAAGAAGAAGGTTACTTGGAAACTAATTCTCAAACAATAAAACACATAAATACGAAAAATTCAGCCGTGTACCAAAATAGTTCATTATAAAGTTCTGTTTTTTACAGAAATAATTCCACCCCCACCACGGACTGTCTGAAAACTAGCTGAAGGTTATGACAATGTCATCAAGCTATCTTTTTGAACTTAAAAACCATATACCAATAACCTGCGCACAAACATTGCAGCATAACTTTTTTTGCGACAACACAACAAATACTTTGGTTACAAAAACCCTATAAACACACTATTTTTACAGACACACAATAACATAGTTCATTGTGAAAAAGTAACCTGCAAAACGTGTGCAATGGTTATGAACGTATGGTTTTTTGTCGTATCCGATGTACATGTTGGTTTCAGCTTGTTTGTTTGTAATTATAATTGTGTTATGATTACTTTGTGGTGTGAATTTGTTGTTTGTGGTGTTTTTTTAAAATAACGTTGTTTTTGGTCTTGTTTTCTTTGTAATTAGAAAAACTCACAGGGAACTACATGTTACCTTGTACTCCGTGATCACGTATTTCACCTGTATCACCCCAAATAAGAACAGCATAACCATAAATATAATATTGTACATCATGTTTTTGTTTATCATTTATTGTCTCAAAGTTCATTTCGATAATCCAAGTTGGCCGTGAATTCACATACCCCGCATAAATACACACGTTTGTGGTTATTGTACGATTGTTTTCCTGTGCATACACCTGAACAAAAGGCAAAGCTAACTCAAACGCCTGATCAACAGAAATCCCAAACTCCTCTACATCGTTTAAATCATCATGAAGAGTTCTAAATGTCATTATACCATGGTGATAAATTTCGCCAGTATCTGCCCATATTGTAACCTCATAAGTATATAGATAACTTGGGTTCTGATAGTTTTCGTCTTTTGTAGCATTAAATATACTGGATTGTTGGTTTAAATCAAAAATTAAAATGCTTGGACTTTGTTGGTCTTTGTTTTCTATAGTTTTAAATTCAATCTCTACAACCCAATATGGTCGGGTGGACTCTCTAAAGGTTGCTTTTGGGGTGGTTATGGTATAGTTTTTTTCTTTGGCACATGTTTTGGCAAGGGGTATGGCAATTTTAATTGCTTGTTCATCTGTAGAAACAGGACCATTTGGTTGTGTATTTGAACTTTGGATGCTAAATATTGAACCCAAAAATAGACATATAGTGGTAATTACAACTGTGAGCAAAATAGCCAAAATCAGTATTCTTTTGTTTTTTCCTACCAATTTTTTTCGCCAATAAATAAGTACGTCTTATTGTTTTTAAATATACCCTGTAATCAGCAATGTCATCAGGCTATCTTTTTGAACTTAAAAACCATATGTTCATAACCTGCGCACAAACATTGCAGCATAACTTTTTTTGCGACAACACAACAAATACTTTGGTTGCAAAAACCCTAGTTTCATTATTTTTATAGTCGCACAATAGTTCAGATCATGGTGAAAAAGTGATCTGCAAAACGTGTGCGTTGATTATGGACGTATGGAAAAAATAACACAACAACAAAACAAACAAAACCAACATACTTCACACGCAAAACACAAAAACAAACATTCGACAAAACAACACATACACACTATCAATACAAAAACAAACAACACCAAACAAACAAGTAAAACAAAACGAATGGGGATTCACCATGACAAAACAAAACCATTTCAACACCATTACTACAAACTATTAATTATATCAAAAAACGTACACACAAAATTATGATGCTTATGTATGAAATGAAAAAAATAGAGAAACTGTTATTTGTCTATAGCTCTTTGGAGAGCTTTAGAAACATTCTGCTTACCCATAGCTAAAACATATGGACCTAAACGAGGTCCTTGAGAAGAACCCATTAAAATTGTGTAGAGAACTTTGAAAAAGTCACTTGGTTTTAACCCATTGTTTTTAGCAGCGTTGAAAATAATGTTTTGGATCTTATCAGAATCATCTACAACCTGCAGGTTTTGGAGCAAATCAACAATAGCCTGTTTAGCTTCTGGACCTAGTTCAACAGTTGTTTCTCTGATTTCTTCAAAGTCACGTGACCAATTTCGTGCATATCCAATACGCTTGACTAAATTTTCATCAAGTTTTTGATTTTTTTGCAAATACCCATAATTTTGTAACTTCTCTACAACATAATCATGTACACATTCACTGGGTGCCATTTTAACAAGAAATGCCAACAAATTATAAGGCACATGAATACTTGATTCTTCAGGGGGTTTCATTATCCAACAATATCGGTAAATACCTTTTAGCCGCATTGTTTCTTTTTGATTAAACTGTTTTTTATTGAAATAAACATCCTCAAGTTCATCAAACTCATTCATATACAATGGAATATCTGAAACAGAAATGTTACGAGTACCAACAAATCGTTTAAGCATCAACAATAACAAAGACTGTGGAGAACCATACTCGAGCCAAATTTGTGGTGTAAACACGTTTCCAGCGGATTTAGAAATTTTCTTACCACCCTTATCAAGAAACATTTCATATTTTGCATGGCTCGGAGGCTCAAACGCTAACACTTCACGACTAATACGGTCATTAATACGCACAGAATCAGCAATATCTTTACCGTAAGCTTCAAATCGAATGTCAAGAGCCCGCCATCGTGCAGCAAACTCACTTTTCCAAGTTAGCTTACCATCACCATTTTTAATGTCCATTTCACCCTCATGGCCACACCCAGAAATTAATTGACCTTTAATTTCAAGTCCAATACATTTATAGAAAACTTTGTCAGTTTTAGAGTCAAAATTATATGCTCTTGTAGTATATAAATGCCCACATTTTTCACATATCGCAAAATAAGGCAAAACTTCAGTATATGTTTCTTGTCCTACTTCGTCTTTTACTATTTGACCAATTTTTTGGGCATTAGTTAACAAATCTCGAATTTCGTTAAGCAACAATCCTTTTTTGTAAACATCATTTGCAGAATAATACGTATATTGAATCCCACATTTATCCAACGCATCAAGTAACAAACTACTCATATGCTTACCGTAACTTTCATGACAACAATATGGATCAGGAATCCCTGAAACAGGATATCCAAGATATTTCTCTAAATCAACATTTGTAAGACCTGCTGGAACTTTTCTTAACCCATCTTTATCATCACAATAAGCAACAAGTTCAGAATTGTAACCTAAATCTTTCAAAGCCAAAGATACAGCATTAGAACGTACAGCATCACCTAAACTTCCAATATGGGGAAAACCAGAAGCACCTAAACCCATTTCTGTTCGAATTAAACTTGTGTCTCGACATAGTTGTTTTTCACGTTCAACAACTTTCTGAGCCATCATATCATACCATGTTCCGTGACCAATAGTAGTACTAATTGTTTCTTCACTCAAATTTGATGCCTTCTACAATATAACTGTGTATTAGTTATAAAAAAACGTTTTATCCCATTTCCACAAACAACAATACCAAATAATGTTCGACATTAACTTGTATTGTTATAGCAAAATAAGTAGACATTGTCATGTTTTTCACATAGTAACAAATCAAATCATAAAAAATAATGGAAAAAAGAATCTTGTTACAAATAACAATTAGAAACACACACGACAACGCCATTTTAACTTTATAATGGACGAGTAGAAAATTACACATTAAAACATAAACCAACTACCACTTTACACATTCGAAAAAATATTAAAACCACCCGATTTTTCTTACAAACCATTTACCAAACACATAAAAACAAACACTAACACCTAACCTTCTACACATCACTCTTACCAATCCTTCTACCACTCCCAAAAATCTTTTCAAACACACAATTACCAACAAAATAAAGTGTCCACTGAGTAATCAGTGGAAGAGTTTTTATATTATACTGTAACAGAATCATCCAAATTGTTTGTTGTCTAACGCATATGTTTTTTTGAACGGTAAAATAACAAGCTTGCAGCAACCACAACTACCACAACAACAATCACAACAAGCAAAAGATAACTACCCCCAGTAGCTTCCTCAGTAAACACATCATGACCATCACCACTTAAAGCCACATTCCCATAAACCTTCTTTTCATCCCACACCTTGAAAGTACCCATATTGTACACCCCTCCACCCTTAGTAGCAGTATTGTTAGTAATTACACCACAACGATCCTCATCCGAAGACAAATCAAAAGCACCCTCATTATACACCCCTCCACCTTTATCCGCAGTATTACCTGAAATTATAGCACCAACTAAAGAAAAAGTGCCACCCCGCTCAACAAACACACCTCTACCAGTATCACCCTCAGCATGAGTAACAACAATCCATCCAACAATTCCCAAAAAACCACCCGACCTAACAACAATAGTATCCATACCATTAGCTCCAATTAAACAAGTCTCAGGACCATACCATGACAAATAAATTTGTTTACCATCGGGAATTTCAAGAGATTTTTCCAACACGATACTCTTTGAAACAACAATATAATACCACTCATTATTTGGAGCTGTATTGATAGCGTTTACAAGTTCAGCTTCAGTTTCAACAGTAACATCAGTTGGTACACCCACCCAACCATTAACTGCTGGGGCAAGTGAGGAAAAAATAATTGTTGCCATAAAAAGTAAAGAAACAAATAGGACGGTTTTTTTATTAAAAAAACAGCAGTATAAAGTAGATTTAAATTTAGATTTAACATTCATATTGTTTTTATTCATTTTTTATTCACTTTTCATATTTTGTTAAAGTCAAATTTTTGATATTGTACCCGCAATCTTATCTGTCCCTGTGACTTGCCTTGTTAACTTCCACTTGGCAGAGAGTTCTTATTGCATGTGTAACTACGTTCGCCCCCAGCCTGTTCAGGAATTAAATTAAAGCGAATACCTTCATCGTTTATTTTGATATTTTTCATAACCTTATCACATTCATGTTTAGCCCATGTGCTGTTACTATCGATTTCATCGCCAAAAAAATAATGAGGTGCGCCGCTGGATTCTTTGGCATAAATTTCTGACGCCTTGTTCATCTGGTCTTCATTTAAATCGTTAAAACCAGCTTCTTTTACCAAAGTTTCAACTGTTTTACACTCTGAATGTTGAGAAGCATACCATTCAGCGACTTTCCACGCAAATACATTTTCATCATGAAATTCGTCATAAGTGGTTCCACTATAAAAAACAGGCTCATATTCCGTATGATGTGCTTGAAGGTAACTGCGAAATTCTTCAGCGTTCCATTCTTTAGCCATTTAGCGAAATTACACCTTTTTATCTGTCGATGAATTCCACTTTTCTTTTTATAGTTCCATCTTCGTTTCCAGCTTTAACATACGCTAAAACTGCTGATTTGACATATTCACGTTCTTCATCAGTTAGTTTTCTTATCTCTACAGGCAGTTTTTTTCCTTCGACAGGCATAACTACTCTTCCAGAACGCAAACCGAAAACTGTTTTGTCAACAAGCCTATCTCCCCAAAATTTTATTGTCATTCCTTTTAGCTTGCCCTCATCAAATCTCACCATTAAATCAGGGTCAAACCCTATTTTTACTTCCATTGCAACCACCCTTTCTTTTTCGCGACTTTCACGTGGTTTTTGCAGAGTTTTTTGGGCTTGTTACAATCTCGCGTGTAGCCCAAAATAAATTGTTCTATTTTTGGCATAAGGAATAACCTTCCTAAACATTACGATTTATGTTCATCGTCGTTATTAAGATATGCCTCATAAAACAGCTAATCATGTCATTATATCATAACCTTAAGAGTTAGTATTCAAGAAAAAGGAAACATAAAAATAATCGCGGAAGAGCAAAAAATGATTGTTGAAGCAAAACAAAATGCCCTCTTCCACTCAATTTTATTGACAATTACATTCTATATTTATTACGTATCTGCCGGTTTTTCCTTGTCCGCATCATTTTAAAGTCAATTACATCAGTTAAAAGCCGCGCAAAATCAACCGTTTTTTTTGAAGTTATAACAGGCTCACCAGACGCTTTTTCAATAGCTTTTCGCGTATCGCCCGCAATGCCGCCACCCTGCCTTGCTACGTTTACATTTTCATCAAATGTTTGCGGCTTTTGCTTTTTTGAAAGCGTGGTCGTAGTCGCTTCGGCAAGCATATTCAGCACAAGCTCAAGAGTTGTCATATTATCGCGCAACGACTCTTTTTTCAACCCCTTCAAATTCTTATACTGCCTTGTAGACATGCCCGCCCAAGCCTTTGAAATCTCGTCTGTTAAAATGGGTACTCCGCGCCTTGCTTTACACCTCTGTCGCTCCACTCGTCTGCCAATTCTTTTCTTACCTGAATAGCTTGTAACCTGAATTCCCCGGAATATTTTAACCTACATTTTAAAAAACGTATAATAGAGTTCTTTTTTCAAAAATAACCATTTATCGTCAGTATCGTTGTTAGTGTGTGGGTTAAAATAGTTTAACCTATTGAAGTTGATGAAAATTGTGTAAAGTTTATTTTATGCCTTATTTCAGAAATTGGGTGTGTTATTGGTTTTTTCATTTTGTAGGTTAAAATTTACACGGGAATTC
>WRNB01000004.1 GCA_009776805.1 Candidatus Bathycorpusculum grumuli
CGCAGACCCAAACCAAACATCCGCCTTAATAAAAGAAAAATACGGCTTAACAACTTTATTAGCAGGCGCATTCGAGTCATCACCTAGTTGTATACCAACAGTACCCACGGTATTTCGCAACTCAAGTGATTATTTTTCCATTTTTTTATCAGTTAAGACATTAATATATGTCAATTATGTGGTTTTAACATAATTTATGTGTTGATAGTTATAAATTTATTGAAGATGGTCTAAGTTTTTCAAAATTTATAAAGGGAAGAAAATTAGGTTTCTTTTTTGTCTTTTATTGTTTTAGCCATACGTTTGATGTTGTCTTTGGGTTCAAGTAATTCCTTAATGAGGTTATATTGGCGTTGGTAAATGTGGCAGTTTTTACTGTGAAAAATCAGTTTGCCTGTTTTTAAAGCTAAATTGCTTTTTTCGTTTATCTCGTTAACAAATGATTCATTAAATAGTTGTAGGCCTGCAATATTTGCGGGTAAACCACCGAAAGCGTCCCAACTGCGGAAGTAGCAGGTTAAATGTAGTTTATCGTCTAAAATTTCAGTGTCAATTAGGCTTAAACATGGGGGTTCACTTTTGTTGTTGTGTTCGTCAAACTTTTTAATGTCTGTTGGAAGTCGTATGACCATGGTGACTTGGCGATCTTTTTGTTCTTCAGTGTAACGTTTTATGGCTTCTTCAATTTGGTTAATTGGATGGTTCAACCGACTGCCATAAGTGTATGTTTCGTCTTTTTGTTTTTCTCCACACCACAAATACTCAAGGGCATATCCTTGTACATATTTGAAATCACATGATGCTTTATCACTCACAAGTGGTCTGTTTTCAGGATGTTCGATTTCAATTGTGAGGTTCAGTTTTTTTGTTTCAGTTTCTTCAGAACCAAATCCGACAGGGAAAATATCGCCTTCATACCAAATTCTGTTTAAAGCTTTAAACCAAGCATCAGGACAGTCAAACGCTGAAATCTTTAGGTGCTTCATATTTAGATTCTCCAGAACAGCCTTAAGGCATGTCACCTTAAAAGTACATGTCTCCAAATATAAGCTTAACACTTAATCTGATTAATCAAAAAGTAAAAACATGCAGGTGAGATAAAAGTAGAGTTAAAATTTACAAGAGAAAAAGTGTGGGGTTAATACGGCATGCCGCCCATGCCGCCCATACCACCCATACCACCCATACCACCCATACCACCCATACCACCTGGTGGTGCAGGAGGCATTTTACTGCCTTTGATGCTAATTAAATCATCAATTTTAAGGATCATGTTAGTGGCTTCTGTGGCTGATTTGATAACTTGTTGCTTTACGCGTAAGGGTTCGATTATCATTTTTTCGCACATACAAACAATTTTGCCTGTGACAACATCAATACCCATGTTTTTACTGTCTTTCTTTTCGTGTTCACTGCGTAATGCAACCATGATGTCAATTGGGTCTAAGCCTGCGTTTTCTGCAAGGGTTAGTGGAATTGCTTCTACTGCGTCAGCAAACGCTTCAATTGCAAGTTGTTCACGTCCACCCACTTTAACTGCGTATGAACGTAAACCTTTTGCGATTTCCGCTTCTGTTGCGCCGCCACCTGCAGCAATTTTACCGTCTTCAATTACGTTCCGAACAACACATAAACCATCATGTAGACTGCGTTCTGCTTCATCAATCACGTGGTTTGATGCGCCACGAATAACAATGGTTACTGCTTTGGGGTTCTTGCAGTCATGGATATAGAGAAGTTTATCATCACCAATTTTGACTTCTTCTACACGTTTAGCGTTACCTAACGTGTTAGCTGTGAGGTCTTTTACGTTTGCAGCGATGCTTCCGCCTGTTGCGCGAGCAAGTTTTTCTATGTCACTGCTACTGACACTTTTTACTGCCAATATGCCAGCTTTGCTAAGGAAGTGTAACGCCATGTCATCTATTCCTTTTTCACAGAAAACAACGTTTGCACCAGACTTTTGGATTGCTGTAACCATTTCTTTTATCATGTGTTCTTCTTCATCTAGGAAAAGTTGCATCTGTTCAGGACTTTCAATGTTAATTTTTGCATCGAATTCTGTTTTTTCTATTTCAAGTTTAGCGTTGAGTAAAGCGATTTTAGCGTTATCGATGATTTTGGGCATCTGAGAACTTGCTACTTCTTTATCAAGCACCATACCTTTGACAAGCTCAGATTCATCAAGACTCTTACCGTGTTTTTTAACTACTTTAATTAAGTCAAGATCAGCCTTATATTTGCCATCGACTTTTTCTGCAACTTGTTTAACTGCATCGACAAGTAGTTTTGTAAAATGATTTTGAGCAATATTGATACCTTTACTGTTAAGAGAAGTCATAGCAATTTGTTTGATGGATGTGTCATCATCAAAAGCTACAGGCATTGCAATAGTATCAAGAATTTCTTGAGCTTTTTCACTTGCTTTTTTAAAGCCATCAATAATAATAATTGGATGTACATTTCGTTCTAATAGACTCTCAGCTTTAGAGAGTAATTCACCTGATAAAACAACAGCAGTTGTTGTACCATCGCCAACTTCATTATCCTGAGCTTTCGCCACTTCTACAAGCATTTTTGCTGCTGGATGCTGAACGTCAAGCTCTTTCATTATAGTAGCACCATCATTGGTAATTGCAATATCACCCATACCAGTGACAAGCATCTTATCCATTCCACATGGTCCTAACGTCGTTTTTACTGTTTCAGCTACAACTTTTGCAGCCATAATATTACTTCTTTGTGCTTCTCGTCCAATTGTTCGTCCAGTACCTTCTTTTAGTACTAGAACCGGAACTTGTCCACCTTGTGTTGACATAATATTCACCAAATATGCTTATTATCTAATTTGAGATTTAGTGAGTTGGAACAAGCTAAAAGAGCTTATAAATTTTTCCAGTGTACAACTGAACAAATAAAAGTCGAAACATCAAAAATATGCATAATGCATTGTTGACTATGTTTTGATGATGTGATATCCTGAAGCTTTTCGTAATCGATTCATAATTGCTAAACCCATACCTTCTATAGGTATGCCTTCTGCTAAAATTATATCAACAGAGTTTTCATTAAATTCTCGTAGTGCTTTAAACAATTTATTTGCAATTGTGTTAAGATTAGAGCGACTGCCCATGGATTTTACTAAATATGCAGCATAATTTTTTTGGGTTTCGTCTGTTGCTAATATACCAACTTTTTTGCCTTCACGTGTATATTGTTCAGACAAAATCGTGATTTTGGAAATAATCTCAGGAACAGTTCCTTCAATTAGGATAACATTTGCATTTGGCGCGTAGTGTTTGTGCATCATTCCAGGAGAATGCGCATATTTTATTGTTAAATCTTGCTCTGATGTAACAAATGGGTGTAATACAACATTTGGCAGTACTGTTTGGATATTCTCAAGGGATATTCCACCAGGTCTTAGCAACAATGGTGGATCAACACTCAAATCTATAACGGTAGATTCAACACCTATAATTGTTTGGCCTCCGTCAAGTATTACATCAATTTTGCCGTTTAAATCATCATAAACATGTTGTGCAGTTGTTGGACTTGGAGTTCCTGAAAGATTTGCGCTTGGTGCTGCAATTGGAACGTTGCTTTGTTTGATTAAAGCCAATGCAATATTATTACTAGGCATACGTATTGCAATTGTGTCCAATCCAGCGGTAACTTCTTTGGGTATTGTTTTAGAGCGTTTAAATATCAAAGTCAAAGGACCTGGCCAAAAATTGTTCATTAAAATTTTAGCGTTTTTTGGTACTTCCTTTACAAGCTGATATACTTGACTATTGTTTGCTACGTGTAAAATTGGCGGGTTATCCAGAGGTCGGTTTTTAGCTTTAAACAAAGCTAAAACTGCATTGCTATTTAAAGCGTTTGCACCTAATCCGTAGACTGTTTCAGTTGGAAAGGCAACTAAACCGCCTTTTTTAATTATTTCTACAGCTATTTGAATTTTTGCAGGATCAGGATTTTCAGGATTAATTTGAAGTAAAATTGTTTTTTGTTTTTGAATTTTTAGCACTATTAACTGTTCATTTTGATGTTCAAATGTATTCCAGTAAGTGTGTAACATCAGGTTTTTTTCTTCTTTTGATGTTTCTTTAAAACCATATTTAGAATAAAAATTCGCAGCCAAAAACGCAGTTTTCGGTATACAAACTAAAAATGTTGATGCCTTCGTTGAATTCATCAAATAATTTAACAATTTTTTGCCATACCCTTTACGTTGCTGATTCGCAAGTACATAAACGTGACTAATTAAAGCAACAGTATCATCAACTATTTGAACTCCCATAACTGCAACCAAAAGATTGCCTTCTTTCAATCCATAAAACTGTACATTTTGTACATGATCTTCAGTAAACACGCGTATTTTTTCCCAATAATCAGTCACATTTACGTTTTTGTAGGTAGAAATAGCATCATTAATAACAATTGAAATAGCATAAAAATCAGTGTCTGCTAATTTAGTAATCATTTTTTCGCCTTTACTTTGGTTTAAATTACAGTGTATAGTTTCTATAAATGTTATGTTATAATAGGCTTTGAGGCAACATTATTTATGCCACGCTAACTTGGACAAAACTTTTAGTCATGTATCAAAATAGTTTATCAATTTGATGGTGCACACTTAATTACTCACAATAACAAACAACATGATAAAAACAGACATCAAATGATACGCTACAACAACAAAAATGGCAGTGTCTCAATATATAATAAGACATACAGTTTGGTTACTTTATGCACTACCAATGAAAAACATGTCAAAAAAACCATACGTCCATAACCATCACACACATTTACATGTTATTTTTCCACAATAAACTAAATTATTGTACATTCACAAAAATAATGAACCTATTTAATTTTAGTAACCAAAACATTTACTATGTTAACACAAAAAAGTTAGGCTACAATACTTGTGCACAGGGTGTGGACATATAGTTTTTTGTTTTCGACGCGTTTTTAGGGTTCAAGTACTAATTCCCTTTTTTCGTTTGAACCTGGTCTGAAATCATAAACTATACCAAACCCAATAATGTGTTAATTTAAAATCAAATTGCTATATGTAAAACAGTTTACTCTTAACCCCTAATTACATTTTGATTATTGAAAACATGTTTTATCAAACGAGTACACATTAATTTCAGATATTTTTATATCTCAAAAGTAATTTATCAATTAGACAAGTTAACAGAAGTACAAGGTAGGTAAAAATAAGAACATGAAAGTTGTAGTTTCATGGAGTGGCGGTAAAGATAGTGCCTACGCTTTGCATCTGGCAAAACAACAAGGTTACGAGATTGTTAACCTTTTAACAATGATGAATAGCGAAGAAAAATCAAGTTTTCACCTGATACGTTCAGATATACTAGATGCACATGCAGATGCAACAGGTGTACAGTTAATTAAAAAGCAAACTAGTAATGAAGTTTATGAACATGATTTTAAAATGGTTCTTACTGAACTAAAAAATAAAGGTGTTAAGGGTTTAGTTACAGGTGATATACGAAAAGTTGCAAATCATGAAGAAGATTGGTTAAATCGTATATGTTGTGAAGTAGGGTTAAAACCAATTAAACCTTTATGGATGCTTGATACAAATCAAATCTACATTGACTATATAGGTGCAGGTTTTAAAGCAATAGTTGTTCGCACTAACCTTAGCAAACTTGGTGTTGATTGGCTCGGACGGGTGCTTGATAAACAATTTTATGATAATATTATCAAATTAGATAATGTTGACCCTTGTGGTGAAGATGGAGAATATCATACGTTAATAACTGATGCACCATATTTTAAGAAAAAAATTGAAATTATAGAAACACAAAAACATAATATTAACAATTATAGTTATTTGGAAGTCAAAGATTTCGCTCTCAAGTTAAAATGAAGGAGTCAAATATGAAAACAAATTTTGATATTATAAATGCATATAATAAACCAAAAGCAGAAGTTTTTCTCTCAGAAATTGAAGGCAAAAATCCCCTATTCATTGCAACTATTGCCACCACTGAAACAGGCAAAATTCCAGGGTTATCAGCAGCAGGACAAAATCCAGACTTTACAGACTTTACACCACCTGCAGATGCTGAACTGCTTCTTTTAGGTAAATGCAAATCCATTCAAGGCGTACCCATCACACCAGAGGGTATTCCGACTCCTGGTTTGGTAACAATGTCAGCATTAAATCTTGCAGATATTCCTGTAATTATTGCTAACGCGGGATGTAAAGTTAAACCTCAAATTCCCTTCATTGAATTAGGTGGCAATTCAGGGCGTGATATTCGTAGTGGTAATTCAGTTGATAATGTTGAAGAAGTTATTGAACGCGCTAAAACTGCTGGTCAACAGTTTGCAAAAACTTCAGATTACCTGGTTATAGGTGAAAGCATTCCAGGTGGAACCACAACAGCACTTGGTTTGCTTTCTGCTTTAGGTATAAACGCAGAAGGTAAAGTGAGTAGTACTTTGCCTTTAAATCCGCATAATCTTAAAATTGATGTTGTTCGCGCAGGTCTTAAAGCAGCTGGAGAAAAATTTGGCAGTTTAAATAATAATCCTATAAAAGCAATTAGTTGTGTTGGTGATCCTATGATGCCTGCGTTAGCAGGGTTAGCTATTGGTGCAGCAAATCAGGTACCTGTGTTATTAGCTGGTGGAACTCAAATGACAGCTGTTTTAGCAATAATTAACGCGTTAAACCCTGATGTACTTTGTAATGTCGCAATTGGCACGACACGTTGGGTAATAAATGACACAACATCAGATATTAGAGGCATTATTAGTCAATTTTGTAAAGTTCCAATTTTGGCAGCTGATTTGAATTTTAGTGAATCTATATTATCAGGGCTTCAAATTTATGAAACTGGGTTGGTTAAAGAGGGTGTAGGAGCTGGTGGGGCTGCAATTGCAGCAATGGCAAAAATGGGTGGTGCTGTAAACAAAGAGTTAATTCTTAAAGCCATAGAGCGTAATTATGCAGTATTAATGTCAACGAAGTGACCAGTTTGGTAGTTAAAGAATTCAAAAATCTTTTGTCTTTTCTTACGGTTTTACCTGTTAAAATGGATAATGATTTATTGTCTGACTGCGCACGTTACATGTTTGCTTTTCCTTTAATTGGTGCATTTATTGGTCTTTTAGCAGGTGTTTTTGGTTGGGTAGCTTATCAGTTTTTGCCAGGTATTGTTGTAGGTGGTTTAGTTACTGTGGCACTGTTATGGTTTACAGGGCTTCATCATACTGATGGGTTACTTGATTTTGGCGACGGCGTTATGGTTCATGGTACACCAGAACATAAAATAAAAGTTATGCATGATCAGCTCACAGGTGCGGGAGGATTGGCTCTTGGTATTTTAACAATATTAATTACGGCTTTAGCAATAGGACAAATTGGTTCTAGTATTATCATATCTGCCATTATAGTTGTTGAAGTTTCAGCAAAAACTTCAATGATAGTTATGGCTAGTGTGGGAAAAGCAACACATCAGGGAATGAACACGGATTTTCTTTCATTTATGCATAGTTCTAAAGGTACTGTACGTTTGTTGATTGGGTTGCTAATTTCATTAGTAATAGCAGTTCTTCTTCTACATTGGGTAGGAGTAATAATTATAGTAGCAGGCATTTTAACAAGTTTAGTGATAACATTTATTGCTCATAGAAATTTTAATGGTGTTACAGGTGACGTTTTTGGGGCTACAAATGAGTTGGCACGTTTGGTTTCACTTATTGTATTATTGGCGGTGATTTCATGGGTATAACAGCACTAGTTATGGCGGGTGGTAAAGGTACACGATTAGGTTTAACTATTGAAAAACCAATGCTATCATTTCTTGGTAAACATTTAATTGATTATGTTGTAGCGGCAATTAATCAAACTAAACACGTTACAGCGTTTTATATAGTTACAAGTGACAATACGCCTAATACAGAACAATATTGTAAAAACATGGGATGGAATGTTCTTCACACTGACGCAAAAGGTTATCACAATGACCTTAAACAAGCAGCCAACAAAGTTAATTTAACTGGTCCAATTTTAACTATGCCGTCTGATATTCCTGCAATAACAGGTAATTTTTTGGATAGGGTTGTCTGCGAGTTTAAACAATGTGATAAAGATTTCTTAGCTGTTTTTGTGCCAATTCAAAAACGTCTTGATTTAGGATTATCAATCTCTAGTACCGATGAATATAACGGCGTTTGGTATGCAGTAACAGGGGTTAACATAGTTAACGGGTTAAAAATTCAAAAAGAAGGCAAAAACGAAACCAGTGTTATCCTCACCGAAGAAACTGAAGTGCTTCTTAACATTAACACCCTTAAAGATGTTGAAATCGCTCAAAAAATCATGTACACTAATAGACACTAATTCAGACTGCGCAAAAACTCTAAAAACAACATATCAAACACTATACGCAGTAACTGTGCACACATGTGTGACTACATATTATTGTGGGTTTAAAGAAATACCTTGGTTGTTGCACAGTCTGAATTATAGCTTTTCAAACCAATAAATGTGTTAACACCTCTTACAGGTACAATCAATAAATTTAAGAAATTATCGATAGAATTAAATTTTCCAAATCGGCATAAGTTCTGAGGATCTTGTTAAATGGCGATAACAGTTGTTGTACTTGGCGTTTCCGTACTCGTATTAGCAGTACTATTGGATTTACTCATAGGTGATCCTTCACCATGGAAAACATGGAAACGTATCTACAATTTACATCCCACAGTATGGTTAGGTCAATTAACAAAAAAACTTGAACCTTACTTTAAAACACGTAACGCTGCTTTAGAAAAATTTAACGGCATAATTCTTGCCCTAATAATAATCGGCATAATAACTATCCCAACTTACTTTGGGCTGCATTACCTCTATATTTTATTTGGTATCGCTGGAACCATTGCTTATTTAATTGTGGCATTAATACTTTTCAAATTTACCATATGTATAAAGTTGGAAACTGATGGTGCAATTGCAGTGGCAAAAGCCCTTGAAACAAACAATGTTGAAGAAGCAAAAAAATATGCGCATTTTAGCCGTCGTGACTCAACAAATCTCACGGGGCCACAAATCGGTTCAGCTGTCATAGAGTCTATGGTTGAAAATCTAACCGACTTCAAACTTTCTCCATTCATCTACTATGCATTCTTTGGATTACCAGGAGCAGTAGCTTTCCGAGCAATAAACACTCTTGACGGAATGGTTGGTTACAAAGACAAAGAACATATTAACACAGGTTGGTTTTCAGCAAACCTTGACAATATAATCAATTACATACCTTCACGTTTAACAACAGTACTTATGATTATTTCAGCTGCAATTTTAGGATACGATTACAAAGCTGCTTGGCGAGTTGCTAAACGTGATCATAAACGTGTTCAAAGTCGAAATCATGGTTGGCAGATGGCGGCAATTGCAGGAGCACTACATATCCAGTTAGAAAAACCAGGCAGATACACTGTTGGTGACCCCATAGAAGTAATTACACCTGATAAAATATTAAAGTCACTAAAAGTGCGCGATTTATCCATTGTACTATGCATACTTATGGTCATACCAGTCATAATTATAATTGGACTTTATTTGCCATGGCTTTGGGGCCTCTAATCAATCTTGTGCAAAATAAACTGTTTCAAAATTTAAAAGCTTTTTTCGAAAACTTTAAACATTCTGTGCCCTGTATTTTCGAATACATGAGGTAAGAAAGAGCAAATGGGACTTTATATAACTCTTGTAAATCCACCTTACCGAACACGAGCTCATCAACATCCACCCTTTCCACCGTTAGGTATAGGTTACTTGGCAGCTGTATTGGAAAAAAACAGTTTCAAAGTTGAAATTATTGATTGTCAAGCATCCCGATACACTTATGAAGATTTTAAACGTGAAATAATTAAACGCAAACCAGATGTTGTGGGTGTAACAGCTCCAACAAGGCTATACAATTCGGCTAAAGAAGTTCTAAAAATCAGCAAAGAAACTCATCCAGACACAGTAACATTACTTGGTGGTGCGCATGCAACTTTTTGGAACGAAAAAGCACTTCAAGAGTGCCCGCAGCTTGATGTTGTTGTACGTAAAGAAGGCGAATATACCCTTTTAGATCTTGTTCATCGGTTAGAGGCAGGTAAAGACATTAAAGATGTAGTGGGAACAACACAGCGAAAAGATGATGGTTTTATTTTTAATGCTGATAGACCGTTTATTGAAAATTTGGATGAGTTGCCTTTTCCTGCAAGACATCTTTGGGATCTTGATGCTATAAGAAAACAAGAAGACATGTTTTATTTAATAACTTCACGTGGTTGCACAGCTTGGTGTAACTTTTGTGCAGCAGTTCGCATGTTTGGACGAAGGTACCGTATGAGAAGCATTCAAAATGTTGTTGATGAATTAGAATTTTTATGTAAAACATACAATGCAGAAAACTTTACTTTCTGTGATGATGCTTTCACGGTAGATATGAAAAGAACAGAAGAGTTATGTGAAGAAATCAATAAGCGTGACTTGAAAATTAAATGGAATATGGGTACTCGTGTTGACAGAGTTAGCAGGGAATTACTTCAGAAAATGAAAGATGCTGGTTGTGTTTCAATGTGGTGTGGTCTTGAATCTGGCACTCAGGAAGTGTTAAATGATATGCATAAAGGTATTTCAACAGATCAAACAAGAAAAGCACTAAAATGGGTCAGAGAATTAGGTTTAAAACCAACTCCAAACGTGTTACTTGGTTATCCAGGTGAAACTATGGAGACAGCTTTAAAATCAATAAAATTTGCTGAAGAAGTAAGTCCTGATGAAATTGCGTATTATAATATAGCCACTCCATATCCAGGTACACCAATGTACGATGAAGTAATGAAAAACGGTTGGATAAGAAACACAAATTTTGATGACTATGATGCTACGCAACCGATTTTTGAAACACCACAACTTAGCATGCAAGATTTACAGGACCTTTACGATTACGCATTTAAAAGCTTCTACACTCGTCCAAGCTATGTACTGCGTATGTGGCGTAAAGGCTTTAGCACAGGATATGTAGCGACAAAAAGATACATCTACTTTAAACGCCGAAAATCGTCTATTAAAAAATAATCAATCTTCTATTTTTTATAGAGTATATACCTAAAATTTTAAAAAATATAATTATGTTGACGTAGTTAGACAAGTATAATTGTTGAACCAAAGTTTGCAGAAAAAACGTTTTTCAACATTTTTAGACATAACTATAATTGTGCGTGCCATAACTATTCATAGTCACTTGACAACTGTTATTTCACTTGTAACGTAAATTCCCAGACGAATTATATGCTTATTAACCACGAACACCCACACCCAATACCACCAAAACCCCACACCACAACCTAAACAACACCAAAAAACCTCACAACAAACAAAACAAAACAAACACACACAACAAAACATCACCATAAACACAAATACAACCATACCAAACTATTCATCAACCCATCAAAACCCTTCTCAACACAAACACAAACCGAATACTCCCCCAAAAACTACACCCACACTAACAACCGCTAATCATTAGTCAAAAAACAAACAAACCCCGCATATAATATTCGCTGTTATCTATATGCTTGTTAGTGTTGTGAGTTGTGGTGTTTTATTTGTGTGTTTTTTGCATTTTATATAAATAACGTTTATTTTTGTATTAAAAATTCAAAATTTACAAGCACGTAAATTTCTGGGAATTTACGTTGTAAATTCAGCCTTAACAGTTTTGCACATCCCAACACACAAACACCTAATACGCTATTCCAAGAAATATTCTACATAAAAACCCTAAACGAAAAACACCTAGAAAAAACAAAATACACCCACCTAGAACTCACAACAAAAAGCCTACAAACAAAAGGCATAAAAAACTGGTACTTTAGCCACTACACAGCACTAAAACTAAACAACCAAACCCACGAATACTACACCCTAAACTACATCACCAACAACAAAATACAACAAACAAAACCAACAAAAATAACCGACCACAAATTCAAATTCCTAAAACTAAAAAACTCCCTCCTAAACTTTGACTAATACACAAAAACACCATACCCCGAAAAAACCATACTACATCTACACATAACACTACAACAGCATAAAAAAAGACAAAATACGCACCAACATAAACGACTAGACAACCAACCTATCCACCACCAAACTAATAAAATACACCAAAAATTACCCAAAAAACAGTCCAAAAAATTGCACACAAACTAACAACAAACAATCAACAAATGATTGCATAAAAAAATTTATTGCAACAACCACAGAACAAACTCTATAAAAGATCCTGCCTTTAATTTACCTATATATTAGTCCAATCAATACTTGGTCAAAACAACCGTTGAACAAACTGGACTTAACTCAAACCACTAAAAGAACAAAACACAACACCAAAATAAAAGAATACCACCAAAAACCAACAAAAGAAAAAAAGAAATAACAAAATACGTTGAGTAAACATAAGAAAAACCAAATGCCACACAGCACTTATGAACCAAAACGACAACATAGAAAAAATATTTTCTCAAAAAAACAACACAAACGACAACAGAATTCGCGATATTTCACGAGATTTAAACACAAGTACCAACACTGTGATAACAGCTTTAAAAAAACAAAAAAACACCAAAACAAACCTCAACCAAAAGTACATAAATTTCAACAACCCACTAAAAATACGACTATAAATGGATGAAATATGAAGCAGAGTTTACTACAAAAAAACACCATGTTAGCGGTAACATGTAATAAACCATGGCACCAGAAAAATTATAGCACCTATTTTTTGCACACGAAAAAGCGAAATTTTACGAAAACTCTGAACCCTGATAAAAAGGTTAAAACTAGATATAACAGCAATATTTTTTGACGATAATTTTTCCTACCAAAAAATCATGCAGAAAAATATTTTATACACAGATGAACGAAATACACAATATATTGAACATAAACATTTGACATTTCGCACAAAAATGAAACGTTTAGCACGCAAAAATAATTGTTATTCTAAGTCTTTGGAGATGCATAAGATTTTGTTTGGTTTGTTATAAATATTTTGGAATTCAACCGTGAACTGTTTTAAAACATGACCCAAAAATAACCCCTCACAGGACAATATTTTAAAGCCTGTATAGCCGTATTGTGTTTGATGATTTTTATGTCTAAAAACGTTCTTATTACAGACGAAGATAGAGCATTATTGGTAAAAATATCTGGTCTACTTGAGGAGTTAACTGAAACTTTTAGCATACTTGAAGATAAAGAAACTATGGATGGATTAAAAGAAGCTGAAGATGATGCCAAAGCGGGCAAAGTTCGCGATTATAGAGATTTTATTGAAGAGCTGAAACAAACTGATGAAATATAAACTACAAGTCACATCAGTTTTTGAGAAAACTTTTTGCACATATGATAAACATACAAAGCAGAAAATTAATTTAGCCATAATGTTACTTGAAGATAATCCCTATGTTGGAAAGTCTTTACGGGGAAATCTTGATGCCGTTGGTCAATTAGAATTGGCACCTATCGTGTTATTTACATGATAAATAAAACTGAAAAAATAGTTCTTCTCTATGACGTTGGACACAGGAAAAAAATTTACTAACTAACATGTGTTTTGTTGAGTTTGGGTATGTGTAGCCGCTTTTTTTACGTACAAGTATGGTTGTTAATTGTTTAATAGACCAAGCTCTACAGTGCTCAAACATATATTATCCAAACTTTAAGAACGTGTATTCAATAACTTAACAATTACACTACAAACCTCACAAAACCCATAAAACACAACACAACAACCTACAAAATAATAGTACGTGTTTAGCTCTTAGTGAAAAAAGGGCTTTTCCTCGCTCGATTTAAGTCAAGATTTAAATTTTCACGCTATTTTTGATCAGCAAATATAGCAACATACACATGTTTATATATGCATGTTCACGTGAGCTAAACACATACCAAAAAAGCGAAATTTTACGAAAACTCTGAACCCTGATAAAAAATTTAAAAATAGATTATAACTACAACATTTTCAGATAACAATTTTACCTACCAAAAAATCACGCAGAAAAATATTTTATACACAGATAAACGAAATACACAACACATTGAACACAAACATTTGACATTTCGTACAAGGTTGAAGCATTTGGCTCGCAAGACTATTTGTTATTCTAGTCTTTGAAGATGCATAAAATTTTGTTTGTTTGCTCATAAATGTGTTAGAGTTTGGAAATAAACTAGTTTAAAGCATGACCTACACTTTATGAAATTTTAAGATACATACTTGAAAATAAGTTTTTAAAATAAATATAAAAAAGAAAAAGAGGTGGGTTTTAATATTGTTTTCTTGCTGTTATACCATACCAAGACATAACTTTTGCAAGTATTGGCACAATTATACCTAAAGCAAGACATGGTACAAAGGAAATAAAGAGCGCATACCCTAAATCCCCAGCCCACATATCAACAGACATTTGTCTTGATGGCGTTAAGGCATATTGATTGTTCATGAAAAGCTGCAGTATCGTAGTTGTCAGTGATGCAGTTAAGCTTGCTCCAAGCATTCGTTTAAAGTTTAGTGACCCATTAGCTAACGCGCCTGCCATGTAACCTATAAGTATTGCATTTACTAGATAGAAAAGCATAGCCATATCTCCGAAGAAATTGTAAGGATGAGCCACTTCTGAACCGTACAATATAGCATATGACATATATTTTGCAGTAGAATTACCTGCTACTATCACATAGTACGCTCCACCCATAATGAAGCCTGCCGCGCCACCTGCCCATTTATTCCACACAAGACCAAGAACTAGGGGTATACCTAGCACGATCATTTGTGCAAATCCTTGTGTTAGAATTACAGCAATTGTCACACCGAGACCTTGATCAGCACCAAATATATGATAATCACCAGTTGGGTTAACATAGACTGCGAGAACGAATATGAGTAACGCTAGAATCATTGGTATAATAAAGCCGTTGATAATATCTGCTAGTTTAAATCTTTCTGGTTCCAAAGTTTTTCCACATTCTTTGATGTTACTTTAAGAAATACTATCGTTTAGACAAGCTAATAAAGATAATCCTTCCAGATTGTTTGAGACAGTAAAATAACATACAAAAACAGGGTTAAATTAACAGTTGACTAATTTTTAGAGCAGAAAACAGTGCCGCCGATAACAGCAAAACATACAAAAACACTACTTACTTCACCAATCGTCTCAGACACAGGATTATTTGATAAAACAATTAAATCAGCCAGTTTACCCTGTTCAATAGATCCTTTATCAACAAATTCTAAAGCTGCCTGTGCAGCAAACACAGTATACATTTGCAAAGCCTCATAAACAGACACTTTTTGTGTGTCTCCACGCTTAACTGCCGCTTCAACGCCAAACAACGGGTTAAGAGGTTCCATTGGACAATCAGATCCTGCAGAAACCAAAATACCACAATCAAGCATTTTTTTAACAGGAAACAACCAGCACATGCGTTTTTCACCTAAACGTTTCTCTGCTGACCAAAACAAAAACTCGGAAGCAACCACACAAGGCTGTATCGACACAGAAATCTCCAATTTTTTTATGCATTGTATTAACTGCGAGTTTAAAACGGCAGCTTGTTCTATGCGTGGACGCGGAACATTAGGATTTCTATTGAGTTGCTGTATTGTATTCACTGCTTCCTGTATTGCTTTATCTCCAACTGCGTGAATAACAAGTTGTAAACCAGCTTGTTGAATCTTATCGGCAAGCAAGACCATTTCATTTTGTTGACAAAGCAAACTTCCTTTAACACTCAAACTATCACTATAAGGTTCAAATAATGCGGCCGTTCTGGACGATAAATATCCATCAGCAAAAATTACTGCCCCGCCAAATTTGAAATAATCATTTTCAAGATGTTTTAGTTTTTGCAGAGCTAAATCAAGTAACTGTGACGACACAATTAAGTAAACTCTTAGGAGCATAGAATTATTTTCAACCAGTTTTTGAATTACTGATATTTCTGCTTCTGAGAGTACAATCCAGTGGACATTTGTTATACCTGTTTGAACAAACTGTTTCAACGCTAACTCTGTAGCGTCATAGAGTTCTTGTAACGTAGGTTCAGGAATAAGGTTCCAAACAAAATTTGTTGCTTGATCACGTAAAACTCCAGTAATCTCGCCAGTTGAATTTTTTTCGATGCCAGAATCATTTTGTTGATATATATTAGCGGCTACAAGTGCTTTACTATTAACAACACATACTTGTCCCGATTTGCAATAAATTACAACTGGATTATCAGGTGATACCACATCTAAATCGTGATATGATGGCAAATGTCCCTCTAAAAGACCAGTAGAATCTAATGCTCTGCCTAAAACCCATTTATTTGTACCAACCTGTTTTATATATTCAGTTAATTTGGTTTGGATTTCTTTAATTGAAGATACTTTTTCAAGGTTCAGCCAAGTTAATAGTCTACCGTAGTCAGTAACATGAGCGTGAGTATCAATAAATCCAGGTAAAACTGTTTTTCCGCCAAGATAGATTATGTGTGTTTTTTCGTCAATGTAGTGTTTAGTTTTTTGGTTGCTACCCACATAGGCTATTTTACCGTTTTTAACAGCAATTGCTTGTGCTGATGGCATTTTAGGATTCATGGTTATGATGTTTCCATCAAGTAAAACCAAATCTGCAGATGTCATGCAACTATATCTCCAATATTATGTTATTTTATTTGTTTATTGCTTATCAACTTGAGCTTTTTAAGAGCTGTGTTTTCACAAAATCTTTTTTAGGGACAGATTTCTAGGTAGGGTTATTAAATATATTCTGAAGGATGGTTTTGGATGGTAAAAAAGGGTCCTTTAATGATGACCTCTTGGAGAACTACAGGTGCATGTAATGCACGTTGTAGGTACTGTAATGTAGATGCCACAGGTAAAAAGGCTGATAGAGAATTGACAACTCAAGAAGCATTAGCTTTGGTTGATAAAGTTTATGATTTTGGCGTTAGCTGGTTTGGTCTTAAAGGTGGCGAGCCGCTTATGCGAAAAGATATTTTTGAAATAGTTAGTTACGCAAAAAGTAAAGGACTTAATGTATGTCTTTTAACTAATGGTTGTTTTGTTGAGGGGGAAATATATGAGAAGCTTGTTGAAAATCAAGTGTGGGGTTCTGTAAGTATTGATGGTCCAGAAGAAATTAATGATCAACTTCGAGGTCAAGGTTCATACCGGAAAGCTTTAGCGGCTATTGAGAAACTCTCAGCAGGAAAAATTCTTAATGGTCTTGCTGCTGCAATAACGTCGGTAAATTTCAACTATTTAGATCATGTATGTGAATTAGCTGAGAAGTATCATGCTAATTTTGTTTGGTTTAATCATTTGGTGCCTAGTGGTCGGGCGAAAGATCAAACAGAAGATTTGAGTCCAACGCCAGAACAGTTAGAAATGGCTTTAAACAAAATTTGGGATTTGTCAGTTAAATATGAAGGTAAGTTTGATATACATGTGCACTGTCCCCATTTTGCAAGAGTTGTGAAACAGCGTAACATACCTAACTTTGATGAATGGTATGAACATAAATTTCATGGTAAATGTACTTATTTTGCGTTCGGCGGTTACATAAGTATCATTGAAAATGGTAATCTGATTCCCTGTTTTTACACAGATTTGCGTCCAATGGAGCCTATGAATATAGGAAACATTCGTGATAGTAAATCTCTGTTGGATGTTTGGGAAGAGATGAAAAATTCGCCGTACTATAGTAGTTTTCGAGATAGAAGCATTCTCAAAGGTAAATGTGGTGTTTGTGAATATATAGAAATTTGTGGTGGTTGTAGAAATCGAGCATATGCTTTAACAGGCGATATTTACGG
The DNA here is from genome assembly GCA_009776805.1 of Candidatus Bathycorpusculum grumuli. Lineage (GTDB taxonomy): Archaea > Thermoproteota > Bathyarchaeia > Bathyarchaeales > Bathycorpusculaceae > Bathycorpusculum > Bathycorpusculum grumuli. The sequence goes on from WRNB01000004.1 coordinate 17,924, forward strand.
TCAAGACGCTGCATGCGCATATGTGCCTCAAGCTATGCGTGAAAAACAAAACACGACTCAAAAAAGTCAATAGACTTTTTCCTTTTTTATTTAAAGTTTACAAAAACATCCATTTTTCAACAACATCAGCCATCAATGAAAAAATAGACATTATTCGTAGAAAACGTTTTATTCCTAAATTCACTATTTATAGTGAGTTTCAATGAAACACGTTTGGGCCATATCAATTCTTCTTTGCACAGTTTTGATAATGACACTTTTTATTGGTATTTACTCTCTTCACAATAGAAACGACATAAAAACAGTTGATGTTTATGTTGGTGTAGATGCCGCATATGCAGACATAACAAATTTAAAAACACGTATTGACCAAGTTAAAGATTATACCAACATTTTTGTTTTAGGCAGCACCGGTATAACTCTTGATGAGACAAAACTTAACGAGATGTGTGAATATATTAATACTCACAATCTTAGTTTTGCCACTTACACACATACCACTAAAAACACTTCTTTTGAGTTTAATCAATCAACTTGGACAAAATATGCTAAACAACAATGGGGAGATAATTTTGTTGGGTTATATTGTTATGATGAACCAGGCGGTTATCAAATAGATTGCCATCCCATGTTTATGATAGCTAAAGATGCAGATAATTATGCTGATGCAGCTAATACTTACGTACAAAAACTACATGATTACATCTCAGAGTTTATTGCCTTAGACACGATGATTATGACTTCTGATTATGCACTCTATGAATATAATTATCGAGCAGGTTATGACCTTGTCATGGCAGAATACGCGTGGAATCACAGCAGACCAATAAATACTGCACTTTGCAGAGGTTCAGCTACAATGCATGACAAAGAATGGGGTGTAATGTTAACATACACATATGAACATTCACCATATCTTGCTTCAGGACCTGAACTATATCAGGACATGGTTACTGCATATGAAAATGGTGCCAAATACATTCTAGTTTTTGATTATAGCGTAGATAGTGAAACAGGAATAACACAAGGTATACTACAACAGGAACATTTAGATGCGCTTAAAGAGTTTTGGAAATACATTAAAAACAATCCACGCCCAAGTAATCCTGTCAATGAACGCATAGCATATGTGCTTCCACCTGATTTTGGGTATGGTTTCCGCGGTTCAGACGATTCATTTTGGGGCATATGGAATAACAGCACACTTTCAAACCAAATTTGGGATGAGATTAATGATTATTCTCAAAAGTATAATCAAAAATTTGACATAATTTATGCTGACACACCAAACTTTGATAATTGGGCATACAACAAACTCATTTTCTGGAATGGAACCATACAAACAAAATTATAATTGGTAATTATTATCTTCAGCTCTTAAGTCAGCTTTCGAGGTAAAAGAAAGTTTAACAGAAACTTTATTATGGTAACAAAGGCATTTAAAAATAAATTTGAGGAGAAATAAATGAAAGACTCGGAGACTGAACAAACAGGTGTTTACGATTTAAGAACAAACTGGCCGCCTTATACTTATAGAGATTACCCTGAAATTAAGCCTGAAACCTACAAGGCTTTTTTAGACTTTTTAGATACAGAAAATACATCAAAACGTTTAATGGAACTACAACCTTGGGTATCCATCTGTGACTCTAGATGTTCTTTTTGTTATTTTCCAACTACCGCTACAAGTAAAGCACGTATAGAACCATATCTTGCGGCACTTAAAAAAGAACTAGACATGTATGCTAAAACACGGTATTTACAAACCAGTATTTTTGACGAAATCGTTCTCGGAGGGGGAACACCAAGTGTCTTAACTGCAGAACAAATGATTGACTTAATTGAATACTGTAAAGCGCGTTTCAACGTAACAGATGAATACTTTATAAAAGTCACAGGGTCCTCAAAAAGTTTTGACCGCCACAAAATCGTAAAACTTGCTGAATATGGCACTTTCCAAATGGATATGGGTGCACAAACATTTGATAACAATTTAAGAAAAGCGTTCTGTCTGCCTGATCCGGCAGATCAAGTTGAAGAAGCAATTAAACTTGCACGTAAACTAGGCATGTGCGTCTGTGCAGACATACTCTACAACCTACCAGGTCAAACTATGGAGTCTTGGGTAAACACTCTTGAAAAATGTATAGAATTAGACATTGAAGTTGATGTTTACGCGTTAGAAGTAGTGCCAGGCACCATACTAGATACACAAATAAAAACAGGCAAAATGTCATCACCTGGTGATGTAGAGTTCGAAACACAAATGTATCTAACAGCATATAAAATGTTAACCGATGCAGGTTACAAAGCTGTTGGACATGATAGATTTTCCCGTGAACCTTGGCATTTCAAAGAATCCTGTCTTAACGGTTGGCCTTTTGCTGCACAACTAACAACAGGTGCAGGCTGTTTCATGGGTTATTTTGAAACATTCTCCTACTCCAACATTGAAGACATTAACCAATACATGGATGCAGTAAATGCTGGCAGACTACCAATTAATAAAATCAGCGAGTCCACACCAGAAGAAATGATGCGCAAAGTAATGACAAGACTTTATCTACGACTACCAGTTGACAAAATTGAATTCAAAGAAAAATTTGGCAAAAATCCTGAAGATGTCTTTGGCCCGCAACTAACACGGCTTGTCGAAAAAGGCTTATTAACAATTGATGACAAAGAAATCAAAATCACCAAACTTGGCGACATCTGGAAAGGCAACATCGCATGGGAATTCGCGGACAACCCACGCGCAAAAAACATGCTCAAATAACCCATTTCACTTTTTATTGTTTTCAATAACTGCTTAATCGTAGGGTAATTCTTAAAACAACAAAAACACAACACTTACAAAAACCCGGTCATATTTTAAAATAGTTTATAAACATGACAAACAACACAAAAACACCCAAACACAATAAACAAAACAACCACACACCCATTAAAAACAAAAAAAACATAAAAACAATAAACAACCAAACAACAAACAACACCTAAAACACAAAACACACAAAAAACACTAAAAACAAACCATAAACCAAACCATTAACCATAAAAATAGCATTAAACGGCAACAACATACACACTACCACACAAGATCTAAACATAAACACAAACACTATAATGACAGTTTAAAAAAACAAAAAATTTCCTCATAAATCTCAACCTAAAATACACAAATCTCAACAAACCACTAAAAATACGTTTATAAATGGACGCAATGTGTAGCAGAGTTATTGCAAAAAAACACCTTTGTTGGTTGTGGCATGCAATAAACCATGGCACAAAAAAATTACAGCATACATTTTTGGTACACGAAAAAGTGAAATTTTACGAGAACACATAACTTACCAGAAAGATAAAAACTAGATATTGAAGCGGTATTTTCAAACGATAATTTAACCTACCACGAAATCATAAGAAATATTTTATGTACTAATAAACGAAACACTCAACGTATTAAACGTAAACATTTGACATTTCGCACAAAATTGAAACGTTTGACACACAAGACTATTTGTTACTCTAAGCCTTTAGAGACACATAAAATTTTGTTTGGTTTACTTATAAATATGTTAAAATTTCATCACCTACCATTTTAATACATAACCAAATCTTTGACAAGATCACTACACTGACGAAAACGTTTATGACCCATGACATTGAAATAAAACATAACCATAACAATTACAGAGAAAAATAGCTACAATGGAGAACCATAAAATGCACGGAAAAAAAATTGTACATTCTATAACATTATTGTTAGCGGTAATGTTAACTTTTTCCTCTTTTATCACTGTGTTTAGCAAAGTTTCTCCTCTTGTCTCAGCGACGCCGGATAAAATAGTTAGCAATGAATCTGAACTTGTAGCAGTTCTTAATGGTGCAGTGAAGCCTACGATTATTGCTTTAAAAAACGATATTACAATTAAAAATTGTGTTATTATCAATAACGACAAAAATATTACGCTAACCACTGTTGATGGGAAGGCTCGCAAAATTACTTGCGTGAAAGGGGAATTTAGGGGTGATATTATTGCTATCAGTGTTGCTGGCGAGCTAACACTTGATGGTATTATTGTAACTCATGCAAAAGATGTTAAAGGCATAGGTGTAATTGTATCGAATAATGGCATATTCACCATGGTTAATGGTGAAATCTCGGGTAATAACGCTGATAGTAATAGCTATGAACGTAATTTTGGTGGGGGAGTGTATATTTATGACGGCATTTTTGAAATGTATGGTGGCAAGATTTCTAATAATGGTGCTGATAAGGGTGGCGGAGTATACAATTATGGTACTTTTAAAATGTTTGGGGGTGAAATTTCTGGCAATAAGGCTAACACCGGTGGAGGAGTGTACAATGACGGCGGCATTGTCAGTTTATCAGGTGGCATGATTATTGATAATACCGCCACAGATAATGGTGGGGGAGTGTACAATGACGGTTCGTTTAGCGCATCGGGAGGTGCCATCATTAACAATATGGCCAATAATGGTGGAGGCGTGTACAATAGGGGTACATTTAGTTTATCTGCGGGTTCAATTTCAAATAATACCGCCGTAGAACAAGGTGGTGGTGTATATAATTATGTTAACACGTTTAGCTTATCGGGGGGTACAATTTCGGGCAATACAGCTAATTTAGGTGGCGGTGTAGCACATAATGGCAAAACTTTTACAATGGTTAACGGGATCATTTCAGGTAACACCGCTGTTTCTGGAGGCGGCGTTTACATAGATGATAAGGGCGTTTTTTTATTAAATGGTGGCATGATTTCTAATAATAGGGCCTTAGGTAATGGTGGTGGAGTTTGGATTAGTGACTACGCCGCAAACTTTACCCGACTTTTTGTTTCTAAAGGCGTAATGTTTTCAAACAATTACGCTTCTGAGGCATATAATCGAAACAGAGTACATGAACCCACATACAATATGCAAATAAAAGGTGATGTGTGGTCTGAACCCTTTACACAGGGCTATAATAATTATGATATAAGCTACGTATACGGTACACCTCTTACATTCTATAATGTGACCATACAAAACAGTTATGCGAAATTAACCGGAGCAGGTAACTATGTAGCAGGAGCCACTATAACTATTAACGCTGGAATCCGCGAAGGATACACCTTCTCCAGTTGGACAACCAACAACAGAGGAATAACATTAACAAACAACACTGCCACCACAACTTTCACAATGCCTGAACGCGATATAGTTCTCACAGCAAACTGGACTCCCACACAACCACTTTGGATCACCATAATTATAGTAATATGCACAGTAGCGATAATCATAGCAATTGTTAGTGTACTATTAAAAAAGAGAACAAAGAAAATAGAAACAAACCATTGATAAAACGAAGTCATGGAAAGTGTTGTCGGATTTTTGTATCTACTATTTTGTATGTGTTTAGCTCTTAGTGAAAAAAGAGCTTTTCCTCACTTGTTTTAAGTCAAAATTTAAATTTTCGGTGCTGTAAGCTAATCGATTAACTTTTTATTGAACTAAAAGAGTCCACTATGTCATCATCCAATAAACAACAAGGTGAAACTAATGATTTCAGTCCAAGCACAAATAGAAACAAAAGGCGATATAAACCTTAAATGATTTATACTTCAATTAGCCTCATTGTTACTTACTATTTCCCAATAACCACTCTTTGTTGAGCCAACATGTCGGATAGCATTCTTTTTTTGCAGACTATTTAGATACCGCTGACTCATTCTGTTAGACTTCGAGAGAAGCACAGCTATTTGTGCGGCTGTTATCGCAGGATTCTTAGCTATTGTTGAAAGAACAGTCTGCTCCATTTTGTTTAAAACGACATTTCTTACGACATTTCTTACGACATTATGGCCTATTTCTGTCGTAACATTTTGCTCGTTTGGACGACGGAACACAACAGCAAAGCCTTTTTTCAACAACAAAAACTCTACGGTCACGTCCTCATTTTTACAGGCAACAGTGATACGTTTTAAGCCTGTACCAAAACTTTCAATATCTTTTGAGTAGTACATTAGTTGCGCCAAAAGCGGATTCCGTTTAATAGAACGCTCATAACCATCAATGAAATCCTGCGGAACTAGCCCATCAGGAAATGTACCTGGATTATATATCTCAATACGGTCACTGTAAATCGTAATCTCGTTATTTTGTGACGAAGTGTACAGTCGGTGGCAATAGGAATTGACTAACGCTTCTCGTATAGCAACTATTGGTATTTCTGGAATTTCCTTGCGTTGTACTGAACCATCAAGCACTACTCTCCAGTGGATATTGTTGCGGATGTATTTTTCTGCAACTTCAACCAGAGCAATAACATTACCGCTTTCTCGTTTGATGTCATTAAATGTGAGTCGTTCAGTTCCAGCGAAAATCGCCATTTGCACTTCAAGCATAGGCAATCTGCCAAATAGGACATATGCAGCGTTTTTCAGTTTGTTGCCCTCAATCAGATTAAGTCTGCGAAGAGTGTCCTCTTTGGTTGTGTAGGTGAAATCGATACGTTTAGCACGGTTTGCACGTTCAAGGTACTCCTTTAGGGTGTCCTCATCTATGTCATCCATTGTTTTTTCGGACAAATCGCTGTCCCAAGTATTGTGATCTGTATTCTTTTTAAGAATGTAACTCTCCAATTCGGCTGGAGATAATATTCTGTCCTCGTCTGCGATGCGGATGTGTGCTCGTCCAAAAGTGTAATAAGGAGTTTCTTCACCCGTAAACTCTATGTGGATGCAGGCTTTTTCTTCAATGAAAACTTGCTTTATTTCAGGGTATATTTTTGGTTCTATGTGGTTGGCAATTGCTTGGCTAACATCGCGGAGGGTTTTTTCAGAAATATCCATGCCAATAGGGGTTCCATCGTTTCGGATGCCAAAATATAATTCGCCATAACCGTGTTTATTGAGCATGGCAACTATTGAGATTATGCCTTCACTAAGCTCTACGGTAGAGCGTTTGAACTCCAGTTTTTCGCTTTCTTTTCCGAATTTCACAAAGAACCTCCTTCTTCAAGTTAATATTATTTTATCATTATTCATTGTGTGTATCCAACATTTGGGGTACACATATGTTACATAGTTGCCTTAATAATCAGTCAATACAAGTCACATAAATTAATTGTTACCGACATTTCCCATATTTTGTCATCCATTTTTGTACTTTGGGAACTGGTTTTAGTGCAATGTCATCAGGCTATATTTTTGAATTTTAAAAAAACCGTGAGTCCATAACAATCACACATATTTTACAAACCACTTTGCCACAAAAAACTAAACTATCACACAACCACAAAAACAATAAAACTACATGGCTTTTACAACCAAAAAATTTACCAAATTAACACAAAAAAACCACACAACAACACTTATGCACAGGTTGTAGACATATGGAAAAAAAATAACAGGCAATGTCCTAATTCAGAATAAATTATTTGAAATAGAAGAATTCATGCCAAGACCACAAATGATCCGCCAAACCCTAATTTTCGCAGGAGAAAAACCACACCTAAACACGTTAATAAAAGGGTTCTTCGCTAAAATATGTGTGTAGAATCAGCAAGTTTCGTTACGGCACAATAAGTTGTATGTAACATACTGGAGAACATAAACAAGTTTAGAGAAGGTTGATATGTTCACCCGCATGAAATAGTGAAAAGTCTTACAAAATCATTAATTTTTTTAATGCATCAACAAGTTTTTGATTATCTTTATCTGAACGAACGGTCACACGGAAATATGTATTGTCTAAACCTACAAAGGTACAACAATCTCGAATTAGCATACCCATTTGTGCAAGTTCATCTTTGATTTTTGTTGAAGTAATTTTGTCGTTAGTTATTTTTACGAGCAAAAAATTGGCGTCAGAGGGAAAAACGTGTAATCCAGGAATTTCAATGAGTTGCTTTGCAAATTTGATACGTTCTTGCACGATAGTTTGTTTAGTGTTTTTGATGAATTCTTTATCACTAAAAGCGGCTAAGGTAACAAATCCAGCAAGACTGTTTATGCTCCATGGTTGTCGTACGTCTAAAAGTTTGTTGATTAAACTTTTTGCGGCGATACCATAACCAAAGCGTATACCAGGCATACCGTAGAATTTGGTTACTGAACGGATAACAAACAAGTTTTCATATTTGTTTACGTAACCCGCCATTGTTTCTGTTTGTTCCTTACCAGTGAATTCAATATAGTTTTCGTCTATACTGAAAATAACATTTCTTTTTTGACAATACTCTACAAGGTCTAAAATTTCGTCTTTAAAGTATAGTCTACCTGATGGACTGTGTGGGTTACATATGGAAACGATTTTGGTATCTGGTGTTATTGCTTGTTTGATTTTTTCGTTTTCCATACTGAAATCCGATGGTAATTGCACGTATATTGGTTGTCCACCTATGCGTAACGCTGCTTTTTCGTATTCAGTAAATGATGGCACTGGTACTACTGCTTTAAAATCAATTTTTGAAAAGATTTCGGTAATCATATAAATAAGCTCGATAGAGCCATTACCTAGAATGATGTTGTCCATAGTTATGCCTGGTTGGTTGACATAATCTACAATGCTTTTGAGCAGCTCAACAGGGTTTGGATCGGGATAAAATTTTATCAGTTTAGCATTTTCTTTTACCGATTCAAGAGCTTTTGGTGAAGGCCCTAAATGGTTTATAGGTCCACTAAAATCAAGTGTTTCTTCGAGGGGAATATTGTATTTTCTGGCAAAGCCCCAAACATCTCCACCATGGCTTACAAATCTACGTTCTCTACATTCGGTATTTGTCAATTTTCTTCTCCTCCATTCATCAAGCCTGAAATTTTTTTCTCTACTTGCAAATGCGCTGTATAATGCGCGTTATATTGGTTAACTATTTTGTATAGCCAATAAATTATTCCAAAGCCTAATGTTACTATGGTAATTATTACGTATGTTTTTATGGGTATCGTCTGTGTCATAAATATACGCTCTGTAAAAGTTTGAGCAAGAAAATTGTCCTGTTCACTTTCATGCACAGATAAATCTTTAGACAACAAATACGCAATTATAAAAACTGGAAAAACTAGAATAATTGCTGCTGTCCAAAGTTTTGCGTTCATTTCACGTTTAGGTTTGTTTATTTTTTGCACAGTTTTGCCTTTTTGTTGCATACAAATGTTTACTTGTTTTTCTATGGTTTCTTCTTTTTTAAAGTGGATGTTTCGGTTATTGATTAAACGGTAAATCATTGGGAAAAATGCTAATCCAAATGTAATAATAGCACTTAAAAACCACATAGAAAACCAAATTTTTTTGTCGCTTTCCAGTGAAGCAAATTTTTGGGTTTCCATGTAAACATCAACTTGTCTAAATTGTTTGATATAATGGTTGAGTAGCCAAACTTTATAAGCTCTTCCATTTAGGTCTATAAGTAGTATGAATCCCAAACAAATGCTGGTTTCCGTTGTCATTCCGCTGTACAATGAGGAGCAAACTATAGGGAATATTATTGAACGTGTTGATGCTGTTATGAAGCAGACTGGTCTGAAATATGAAATTATAGTGGTTGATGACCGTTCATTTGATAATTCTGTTATGGTTACTAAAAAGTATGCTGTGCGGTTGTACAGTTTATTGGTACATGGAGGTAAAGGTATGGGTTTACGTGCAGGGTTTGCAAAGGTTAAGGGAGATTTGGTAGTAACCATTGACTCTGATGGTTCACATCTTCCTGAAGAGTTACCAAGATTACTTTACCCTGTTTTAAGTAATAAAGCGGATTTAGTTATTGGATCTCGTTATCTACAACAGAAAAAAGTTATGGCTAAGAAACTTAATGTGTTTGGGGTTAAAATTTTTAATTTGTTTATTCAAATGTTTACAGGTGTTTATGTTACTGATTCACAGTCTGGTTATAGGGTAATGAAACGGGAAGTTCTTAGTGTTCAACATTTGAAGTCATGTGGGTATGAGATAGAGACAGAAATGTTGGTGAAAACTGTTAAGAGTTGTTATCGTGTGTTTGAAGTGCCGATAAGTTTTGAGCAGCGTACTTATGGCGTGTCAGGTGTTGATTATGTGCATGATGTTTTTAGAATTTTTGTTTCGATAATTTCTGCAAGGTTGAGGGGTGTGTAAAGTTGTCTGATGTTTTGCCTAAAGTGTCGGTGATTGTATGTTCAATGAATAATGAGGAGACAATTGAGGAATGTCTGCAGTCGTTGTTGTCACAAAATTATCCGCAGGGACACATAGAAATTATTTTGGTTGATGGCGGATCAAAAGATAGAACAGTGCAAATTGCCAAAAAATATCCTGTTAAAGTTCATCAGGTTACTTTGAATTGTCCTGCAGCATATAATTATGCACAGAGAATTGCTTGTTACTCAATTTTAGGTTTTGTAGATTCTGATGCTAAAGTTGAGGCGGATTGGTTAAGAAAACTTGTGACGCGTATAGATGAAGAAAATGTTGGTGGTGTTAGCGGTTCTATTGATACTTGGAATGTGAAGAATCCGTGGGCGCGCAGTATTGGGTACGAGTTAAAAGTTAGGTATTGTCGTATTGGCAGATACACTGGGCGTATAGCCACTATGAATTTGTTACTTAAAAGAAATGTTATTGAAGATGTGGGTGGATGGGCAGAAGACATGCCAAGTCAGTATGACACAGAATTTGGTTACAGGTTAGCTTTGAAAGGCTATAAAATTGCTTATGAACCAACTGCCGTGTGTTATCATTATAATCGTTCTACGCTTCAAAAGTTTTATCGGCAACAGTTACAGTACGGTAAAAATACGTTGCGCCTGTATTTTAAATATGGTGTTTTAGCGCGTGGTGATGAAATTACTGATGTTGGCATGAACATTCAACCAATTTGGTTTTTAGTGTCAGTGATTAGTTTCTTGTTAGGTGTAATACCGTTTCTGCGTCCTTTGTGGTTTTTAACAGGAATTTTGTCTTTAACATTATTAACTTATTATGTGTATTCATCAACAAAAATTGCGGTTAAATTCAAAGACAAATCTGCGATACGACTGGTATTGCTATATTATGTACGAGCTATTGCATGGTTTAATGGAGCCGTAATTACAACCATAACATATCTTAGAGGTAAACTCAAATGACTAAACAAAATATCTGTTTTATCTCACCTGAATATTGGCCACTTACTGGTGGAACAGGAGCTTACATATATTATCTTTCAAACGCGTTAATGAAAAACGGGTATAACATCAATATTGTTACTGGCGCAAACCAAAATTTTGATGTTCAAGTTAATAATCAACTTAAAGTGTATTTTCAGAAAATTCCAAAAATACCCATCATAAAATCGTTCATGCTTGCAAAAGCCAGTTATAATAAACTTTACAGTATTCGTAACACAACAAATATTGATATTACTCACCCACAGTTACCATTGACACCTAGTTTTGCTGTTCCACCTCATTTTGGAAAAAATCTTGTCTGTACTGTTCACTCCACTTGGAAAGGTGAAGCAGAAGCGATAAAAGAAGAGGCCTACAACCATTTAAATGCGAACGAAAAATTTCTTGTAAGTTTTAACAGGTTTTTACGTTTTTTTGAAGTAGGTATGATTAAACGTGCCAATCGGGTTATTGCCGTAAGTGATTTTACGCGTAAGGAATTAAAAAAATATTATAATATACCTGAAAATCGCATCCGTGTTGTTCACAATGGCGTTAATACACACAAGTTTCAACCCGCTGAAAACAAGCAAAAAATTAAAACTGAACTTGGATTAAATCCTGAAGACACAATAATACTCTCAGTGGGCAGATTATACGCCAGAAAAGGTCTTTTTACCTTGATTGAAGCTATGCCAGCTGTGGTTAAACAGTTTAAACACGTTAAATTTGTAATAAGTGGCAAAGGTCAAAGTGATGAAATGGCAAAACTTGATGCCCATGCTAAACGGTTAGGAGTAAAAGATAATATAATCTTTACAGGTTATTATCCTGATCAGAAGTTGCCTAAACTTTATCAAGCGGCGGATGTTTTTGCATTTTCAACTTTTTATGAGCATCATCCTTTTGCAGTGCTTGAAGCACTTTCAACTGGGTTGCCAGTAGTGACAACAACTGTTGGAGGTATTGCTGAAACAATTGAAACGGGTAAAAACGGTTTGTTAGTTAGGCCCTCTGATTCAAAACAGTTTTCAGATGCGCTTTTGTATTTGCTTGAACATCAAATGGAAGCAAGTGAAATGGGTTTAAATGCTCGTAAAATTATTGTTGAGCAGTATGATTGGAGTGTTTTGGTGAAAAAAACTATGCAGATCTATGATGAAGTTTCCACATAGGTTATTTGAAAAATGAATTATGGTGTGTTTAACTTTGAAATGGTTTTATTTTGTGCGTTTTTGGTTAGACCACGTTTTTATGTTGTTTGTATATGTTTAACTCACGTAGTTGTGCATACATAAATGTGTGTAGTGCGTGTTTGGTTCTTTAAGGTTTTTGTGTTATTTTTTTACTTATTTTCTCTTCTTTAGTTGTTATAACGTTACGGTGAATGCATGAAAAAGTTTAGGATAATTTGGCTGAGAAAATAGTTATTTATCGTATACGTTGGTATATTGAAAAAATTGGCGGTTCCTAAAAACATGAGACTTTCTATGAAGCATCGCAAAAATGTCGATATGAGTCTGGTTTTATGTCGGTGTCTTGTTTTATTCCGTTTTTTAGGCTTTCATATGTAAGTTGTGTCATTTAGGATAATTTTTGGTTAGTTAGTTGATTTGTTGTGTTGTTATGTCACCGTGTCAAGTGTTTATTTTGAAAATATTGCTGCAATAGAAATTTGATGCAAATAATATTCTTAAAAGCACACAACAATAGATTTTTTAAGCATGACTCAATATTTATAAATAATGGAGATAAATAAGATATGTCAGACTTAAAACCAATTGGAACTTGTTCAAACTGTGGCAAGCTTCACAAAGTTGGACAAACTTGTTATTGCACAAAATGTGGAGAAATCTACACAACAGACCACATATGTGATCAAATCGTACGACCACTTATTTGTTCAAGATGTGGAAAAACAAACACAGCACGACACATTTGTGTACCAAAAAGCCTTCAATGTCCAATATGTGGCAAATCTACCGTAGAAATAGAAACATGCCCAGGTCTGTTCAGCCACCGTAAACGTGTATGTCCAGTTTGTTTGCAACCATTTAGGAGAACGAAATGTGCCAGATGTGGTAAAATTTGGATAGGCTGCGGATGTCCACACAAACATGTCTGTCTACCACGAATTAGGTGTCCAGTATGTGGAGGGTTACTCGGCAGGTGTAAATGTTGTTTGCTTCAAAAAATTGTTTCCGAAAAAGAATTGGTCAAATATTTGGATGATGGATGGGTTTTGAAGATGCAGTTGCAGTCTGGTGATGTTCTCTTGGAGAAAGAGATGGATGTTGAAACAATTGTTGATACTGTGATGGAACAGGCGCAGAAGCAGATAGATGTTGAAGTGTCTAAAGTGGATGTTGAAAAAGTCACTGAGACCGTGATGGAGCAGGCAAACAAGCAGATAGCTGAAGCAATAACAAAAGAGAAACAAAGATTATTGAAAGAATAATCAACATTTTTTTTCTTTTTTTGTGTTTATTTAACTCGCGTGATTTTTAGCATTTATGTCAAAAAAATGTTTGGGCAAGTATGCGTGTTCAATTATGTTTGTTGAACAAAAAAATATAAAAAAGTTAAAACTTAACGAAAAATGAGTTAACTAAAAACACGTTTTCGCCGAGAACTAAATCATACTGTACGTGTACAATTATGTTTGCTTAACAAAAAATAGCATATAAAATTGAGTTTTAGTGAAAAAAGAGTTAATTAAAAACTCGTTTTTGTTGAGAATTAAATATATATGAATTAAGTGTCAGGTTTTGGTTCGTCTACAGATTTACCTCTGTAAGTCATAGTGATTTTTTGAAAGAGTTTTACAACATCTAAAGAGCAGAACAACATTTTTGTTAAGTATTCGTGTTGGTAAATAATTATTTGTGTTTTAACGGGCAAATCAATACGTGGGGGTTCGAAGTAGTGAGCGACAGCTGAAACTGGGATACCTTCTTCTTTGATACTGTTTTCTTGCAGTCCAGTTTTTTTGGCAACATAATTTAAGTATGTATCTTTCCAGTCAAGTTTCATAATTTTTGCTGCCACAATGTCTAATGATAAGGCGTTGGTGCTAGTTAACATGAGATTCATTTGAACTGGTTTACCTTTAGTTGGTCCATTGCCTTCAATACCAACGCGTGCATCCATAATTGTTAAAGCAGGTTTGAAAAGTGTATATAAATGGTAGAAGACTTCGGGCAAATATGGGTGGAGGTATATGCGTTTGTTGCTAGGTATACACCCGAATAGATTTTTTATTGCTCCACTATAGGCCATAAATTCATGTGTTTTCATTAAAGGTAAATCGATTACAGCATCAGCATCCATGATAGTTTTAGGCAAGAAAAGTCGTTTTACAGATGTAGCCTTGTTGAGTTTTACTTCAACTATCTTGTCCTCTGAGAGGTTAATCACTGTTCCACCTGCTTTTTCAACTGCTTTTTTCATACCTGTCTTGTTAAATGCGGTCCAACATGGGTAATTAAACCCGTTAGATTCACCTACTATAACATTACTGTTTTGATTGCGGAGTAAACCAATTAATTCGCCTGTTAATTCTGGGTCTGTTACCACGCCAGGCAAATATTCTGGGTGACTTAGATTTGGTTTAATGAAAATTTGTTTTTTACTGTGTAAATCAGCGTTAGCAACAGCTTCTTTTAAAATATCACTTATAGATGTATCTTGTGTACGGTAAATTTTTACTGAGTGTAAAGTTTTTTGTGACATTATGTTTTTGCTCCCATAAGGCATCCAGGATCACCGTTAAGGGTATCACCGCTGTGGTATGCAGCTGATCTTGCTCTGCAGCCTCCGCAGATGTATTTATATGTGCATTTGCTACATGAGCCTTTCAGATTAGATCTGTTGCGAAAAGCATTAAATAGTGGCGCGTTAAGCCAAATGTTTTTGAATGTTTGGGTTTTTAGGTTACCAACGTTTGTGGGTAAAAACACGCATGGACGTACATCACCTTGTGGGGAAATAGAACAGTAGAGTCTACCTGCACCACATCCACCAATAAATTCGCCTAGAGGTACAGCTTTTTTTGTCACTGTTACAGTTTGCATGTGTGCTAAAGCCATGGTGACTTCGCCTGTGCCTGATTTGCCTTGATATTGTGCTGCGACTCGCGCTAGTTGTGGTGCTGTGGCTAAAATAGTAGTTTTACATCCTGCTGACATACGATTTAACAAGTATTTCATTACTTGCTCTCGTTCTTGAGGTGAGAGGTCTTGGTCTGCGTGGTCTTTACCGCGTCCAGCGGGAATAAAATTGAAGTAGGTAAATCGTTCTACTTCTAATTGTTCAGCTAAATCAATAATACTAGGTAATTCTGCCATGTTGTTTTTTCCTACGGTAGTAGCTATACAAGTACAAATATCTGCCTCTACACAATTTTTAAGACCAACAAGTGCCTTTTCGAAAGCTCCATCAATACCACGAAAGGCGTCATGTGTTTTAGCAGTTGCACCATCTATGCTTATGTCCACATAGTTAACTTTTGCTTCTTTGAGTTTTTGCACATTTTCTTTAGTGAGTAAAGTGCCGTTTGAGGCAAGAGAAACGTATAATCCGCGGTCAGCTGCGTGACGAGCTACTTGGAAGAAGTCTTTACGAGTTAAAGGTTCTCCGCCACTAAAAGCTAAAGCGGTAATATGTGCATCAGCAAGTTGATCTACAATAGCTAATGCTTGTTCGGTAGTTAATTCGTTCTCTTCAACTTCACCACTGTTTGAGTAGCAGTGTTTACAACGTAGATTGCATTTATGTGTAAAGTCCCAAACTACCAAAAAAGGTGCACAAAGAGTTATAGGTTTTTTAATTCCAAAGTGTTCAAAAGATTCTACAAGATTAAGTACAGCGTTTCTGGCATATTTGTCGGTTAATAATTGTTCTACTTTTGCTCGTTTAAAACCAAGTGCTTTGCGTAAAAATTCAATCCAAAACGCGATAATATGGTTGTAAGAAGAACTGCAATTCTCACAATGTGCACTGTTTTTTTTGCCATAGTTATCTAATGCTGCCTCGAGAACTGTACGACCACACATGTTACATTTACGGAGAGATAACTGGAGCATTTTTTTGGTCATTGGCATACTAACTATTGCATTCCAGAAAGTGTCATAACTAAGTACACTCATACGATGTTCTCCCTAACATATAGTATTTAGTAACAGGTGTTAAATATTTCTCTAAACCTACCAACATATTGCATTATAATTCGCGTTGTGAAACAAGTGGTATTGCGAGTTTCTACAGATGATTTACCCTATGAGATGTTTTAGACCAGGTATTTTTTTAAGAGGTATAATAATGAGTAAACAAGCACCTATTGTTAAAACGGTCATTAATGGTACACCTACAATGGAGTTGACAATATTGCCGTGTAATGAAAAACCAAAGAATCCTGTTTGGAACAGATAAATAAATATCATATGCATTAGATATAGGGGTAACGTGTTTTCACTTATTACATGCATTAGTCGTTGTTTCCAAGATGGTTTGTTTATTTTAGAATCGTTTGGTGGTTTACCGTAACTGTTTAGCAGTATAAAGAAAGGTATTGATGCTAAAATTGTGGTGGGACTATAGTAGTTGTGGAAAAAGTATGTGTCACTGTGATACATTATCATGAGACAAGTTGTAATAGCTGTCAAAGCAAGGCCTAAAGCGGTAAGTGTTACAAGAGTGAGACGTTTAACTTTTACATTAACAAGATATGCACCTATTACAAAATAACCAAGAAAAACGGGAATAAGGAAAAAGTTTGGGTCTAACTGATATTGCCCTATACTTGCCCAGGTTATTATAGGTCCTAACGTGGTACCTATAGCCCATAAACATATAAAATATTTGAAGTGTTTAGCAGTAAAATTAGCAACAATAACACGTAACAGAGGCGTTAGAAGATAAAGACCTGCCAGCATGTAGAGATACCAAAGTATAAAGTATGGACCGTTTAAAATTCCATTTATAATAAAATCTTGGGTTAGTGGGTGATTTTCAACATAAAAAACCCAAAAAAAGAAAATAATACTCCAAAATAAGAATGGTAAACCAATGCGGCTAAAGCGTTTTTTGAAAAAGACACCTATTTCTTCATCTTTTTTAGATGGAGCAAGTAACAGTGCCCCCGACAACATAAGAAACAAAGGCACACCCATCCTGCCAAAGCCTTGATAAATATCAAGTGTCCACCAACGTAAGAGGTCAAATCCCATGTGTTGACTGGTTAAATCATTGGAAGCATGAAGCAGAATAACACCTACTATTGCTATAACACGGATTAAATCTACAGGTATAGCAAGTGTGTCTTTCTGCTGATCCATTAGTTAAGTCGCTCCAATACATATTAAGTGGTTTGTGGAAATATATTTTACGGAGTTTACAATATTTCTTTTTTTAGTTTTAACAGAGCAGTTGTTTATTTGTAAGATATATTGTTAGCAGGTATTTTATGGTTGACTTAACCTATGAAATGTTTTAGTCCAGGTATTTTTTTAAGAGGTATAATAATAAACAGACTAAGTAACAATGTTAAAATTGCCGTAAGGGGTACATCAATAATAGCGTCTATTATGTAACCGTTTAATACAAAAACAAAGACAGTTTTGAGTATGTAGAAAGCAATCATATGACATAGATAAATTGCTAAACTGTTTTTGCTGATTACATGCATTATGCGTTGTTTCCATGAAAAAATTTCTGGTTGAGATACATTTTGAGGTTTAGTGTAACTGTTTAATAGTAAAAATAAAGATACAGTCGTTAAAATCATAGTAGGACTGTTGTTTCCTTGAAAGAAAAAGGCGGTATCACCACCATTTCCAGCTGTAAAATAAGTTATAATTATTGTTAGAGTAAAACCTAAAACAGTAGATGCTGTAAGAATCCAACGTTTAATTCGTATTTTAATAAGGTAAGCACCTGCTATAAAGTAACCAACACATAGAGGAATAAGAAGAACAATACCGTTGAGGTAGGTTTGCCAACCGCTTATAAATTCGGCCATTGGTATTAACGCGGCACCTATAATCCATAGTATTATAAAGTATTTGAAGTGTTTAGCAGTAAAATTAGCAACCATAACACGTAACAAAGGCGTTAAAAGATAAAGACCGATTAACATGTAAATATACCAGAACGTAACATAGGGGCCTTTCAAAATTCCGTTAATGATGAAATCTTGGGTAAATGGTGTGTTTGTAATATAAAAAGCCCAGATAAAATAGATAATACTCCAAAACAGGAAAGGTAAGCCAATGCGGCTAAAGCGTTTTTTAAAAAAATAGTCTATTTGTTCATCTTTTTTAGATGGAGCAAGTAACAGTGCCCCCGACAACATAAGAAACAAAGGCACACCCATCCTGCCGAAACTTTGGTAAATGTCAACAACTACCCACCAGTGTAACATACCCATGTTAATTATTGGTTGTGTAGCTAAATTACTTATTGCATGAAGCAGAAGTACTGCAGATATTGCCACTACACGAATTAAATCTACAGGTATGGCAGATGTGCCGTTCTGCTTATCCATCAAATATAGTCACTAATAAATAACATGTGTTTGTGAAATTATATCTTACGGAAATTTATCAGTTAGTGTTATGTTTTAGTGTATTATTTGCGGTTGGCTAATAGAGTTTGGGCTATTTGAAGTTCTTTAGGAGTGTTAATGTTTATTGCCAGTTCAGGGTAGTCTAGTAAGAAGATATCTTGATCTAGCCATTTGTCTCCGTATTGTTTTTTGCCATCGATTACATTTATTCCTGTTGGCACAACATCTTTATCATCCATTTTAAAAGAGTATTCAACACTCATGCCCATTTTGATTTTTGTTTCGATGGGTATTGCAACTGTTAGTGCGGGTTTGCCGCAGTTTTCATATCGTTCGACTATTTTGTCAAGAATTTTTCCGGTGATTAGTGGCAAGTCTGCTGCGATTGCGATAAATTTACCTAGTTTGAGGGTTTTTGTAGCGTATCCCATATCTGAGACGTAGTTGTTTCCAGGGGTTATTACGATTTTTGTTTGGAATTTTTCAATGTATTTTGCGGTATTTGGAGTTCGTTGGGTTACTGCAACGTATATATTATCAATTTTTTCAGCGTTTTTTATAGCATTAAATACGTAATCTATGACTGGTTTGTTGCAGATTTTGATAAGCGGTTTTTCTTCTGGAGAGTTCATGCGTGTACCTTTGCCACCGGCCATAATTAGTGCAGAAACAGTCATATCATCATTAGCACTCCTGCAATTAATACAAGAGTTAGTGCTCTTGCGGTTTCATTAGTTGCTCCGATGATGTCACCTGAAACACCTCCAAACACTTTTTCAGATACTTTTTTCATTATGTATGCAAGTGGAATACTAGCAAACATTACACCTAAACCAAATATGCCGTAAATTGTGTTCATTGTTAAACTAAATAGTACAAATATTATTATTGACGATATTACGTATGCGAGAATGTTTAGTTTCTTTTTGGCTTTTTTTAGGAAAATAGAACCTAAACCTTTGTGGGTAGGTTTTCCAATCCATACAAGTGTTACCATTGCAAGTTTAGCTGCAACTTCAGCTGAAATTATTGTTATAAAGATTATTAGAGGATTTGAGAATATAGGAACTAGTAAGAATAAACCTATAAATGCTGTGAATTCGACGATTATAGCGAAGATTGCTCCTGAATAGTTTACTGTCCAGGCATGTGCAGCCATTTTTCTGTCGTGTTTATTTTTGTAACCTAATGCGTTACCAAGATCAATTAAACCATCGAAATGTTGAAGTCCAGTTATTACTAAGAGAAATGCAATTGTCATTGCTACTGACGTAAATCGTACTAAAAAAGTAACGGGTAAAGTTACAAAACTGTTAATTCCGTTTATCAGAAATTGTAGGATATAATTACTGCCAATATAATACGCACCTGCTAAGGTACCTATGAAAGCTCCAATTAGTGGAAAGAGGTACATGTTTTCTGCTGAGGTGAAAACGAAGTCTTCTTTTCCACCTACTGGGATTACAGTAAGGAATGCAAGCAAATCCCTAAAGGTTTTTATAGTTTTTGCAGGCGACATATAACTAATAGTGTGTGCATGTACATATAGGCTTTGTCGTGATTTGAATGGCAGAATTTAATGATAAAAAAGTGATGGTTACAGGTGGTGCAGGCTTTATTGGTTTTCACCTATCTAAAGCTCTGTCCAGTTTGACGGATAATTTGGTAATATATGATAATTTATCAAGTGGAAAAATAGAAAATGTAAATGATGTTCCTGAAGCAAAATTTGTTAAAGGTGATATTTTGGATACAGAAACATTATTTTCACAAGATAAAATGGATATAATTTACCATTTAGCCGCTCAAGTTGTGGTTCCTTATTCAATGGAAAATCCAATGGAGGATTTTAACACAAATGCTAAAGGCACATTATGTGTTCTCGAAAAAGCACGTAAAGACGACGCAAAACTGGTTTTTGCTTCAAGTGCAGCAATATATGGCAACCCATCAGTATTTCCTACACCTGAAAATTATGGTTTTCACCCATTTTCCTGTTATGGTTTGTCTAAAGTTGTAGGTGAAGAATACTGTCAAATGTACCGAGAACAATATGGCCTTGATATTATAATAACAAGATTTGCTAATGTTTACGGTTCCAGATGCCATGGTGTGATTCACGATTTCTTGGACAAACTTGCTAAAAATCCATACAAGTTAGAAATTATAGGTACAGGTCAACAGTGTAGAGATTTTGTGCATGTTTCTGATGTGGTTGACGCATTAATCAAAGTTGGCAGTATGGATTCTGTTGTTGGTGAAGTGTATAATCTTGGTTTTGGAAAAACATTTTCTGTTCTGGAACTTGCTAAAATGATGTTATCAATTCTTGATTTACAAAATAAAACTGTTGTGACTACAACTAATGTTTCTTGGCATGGCGATGTGACCAAAATATGGTTTGACATAACTAAAGCAAAGAAAGAGTTAAATTGGAATCCAAAAGTATCTCTTGAAGATAACATAAAAGAAATCATCACTGAGAGGAAAATAACTAAATGAGTTTATCACCAGCTAAAGGATTGTTTGCGCTTTTAAGAACACCGTATTGGCTTATGACAGGAGGACTATCATTACTTACGGCGTTTGCTATCACAAAAAGCGATTTTGTAAAAATTGATCCTTTACAACTGGTGTTAATTTTCTTTTCGATGGCTTTTATTGCTAGTGCAGGTTTTGCTATAAACGATTATTTTGATCGTGCAAGTGACGCTGTCATAAAACCTAAACGTCCAATTCCTGCTGGTGCCTTAACAATTAAACAGGTAATAACCATTTCAAGTATACTCTTCGCGTTGGGTCTGGTTATGGCTTTCTTTATCAATGAATTAAGTTTTGCAATTATTGCTGTTGACTCGATTTTGTTGCTTTTTTACTCATATCTTGTAAAGCGCAAATCAGGGTTTGCTGCAAATCTTCTTATGGGCATCTTAACTGGAACAGCTTTTTTATATGGTGAAGCAGCAGTTCAAAACACAATTACGTTTGCTTCATTAAGTCTTTACCCAATAGCATTTGGTACTATAGGCGGAAACATTCTAAGAGATATTCTAAGTTTAGATGGCGACTCAAAAGTAGGTTACCCAACATTGCCTCAAAAAATTGGCAGCATCGGTGCTGCTAAAGTTGGCGCAATATTTTTTATGTTAACTGGACTACTTGCACCTTTACCTTATTTTGTTGAAAAAATTACAAGCTATATAGGCGTTACAGGACACACAGGTTTTACAGTATATTACTTGCCCTTAATTTTAATATGGAGTATACTTTTAATTTACTCGGCCGTACGCCTTGTAACATCTACTTCCACAATAGAAAACATACGTAAATATGAACGCATGGTAACTATGTCCATGATATTACTACCATTAGCCTTGATAGTTGAAGCAATAGTTGGAATACTACTATGAGTGAAACAAAAAGCATCTGTCCAAAATGTCAAAAAAAAATTGATGCCAAATTAAATGAATTTAACGGTCAAATTAGAATCAACAAACAATGTCCCGAACATGGCGAGTTCAAAGCTACACATTGGCAAAGCATACCAATTTTTGAACACATGCAAAAATATGACCAATTTCAATACCTTGGTGATCTTAACGCTCCAAAAAACCCCAAAGATTGCCCATATGTCTGTGAAACATGTAGCAATCACGCTTCTGGAACAGTTATAGGTGTAATTGACGTAACCAAACGTTGCAATTTTAGATGTGCAGTTTGTTTCTCAACTTTCCCCAACCAAGATCAAGACTATGAACCAACCAAAGAAAATTTAATAGACATGTTAGAGTTTGCCGCAAAAGCAAACCCAAAACCCCCTGCAATTCTCTTCTCAGGCGGCGAACCACTTGAACGAGAAGACATGACTGAAATCATCGCTGCCGCTCACCGATTAAAATTCATGACCATACTGGCAACCAACGGCACACATCTTGTTGACACACCAAGCTTAGCTAAAAAGCTTAAAGAAAATGGGTTAAACATTGTTTATTTATCCTTTGACAGTTTCAATGAAGAGTTTAACAAAAAAGTTCGCGGTCTGCCTCTTGTAGATATTAAACTAAAAGCTATTGAAGTTTGTCGTAAATACGATATAGAAGTCATCTTAGTCAATACCTTAATGAAAAGTCTAAACGATAATGAAGTAGGTGACATGATACGATTTGCCGCCAAAAATACCGACATAATAAGAGGGTTAATTTTTCAACCAATAGCTTTTACGGGTAGAGCAACTGAAAACCCATTCCGCGAAAATTTCCGTGAATGGAATTTTGCTGAAGATGTAGAAAAACAAACCAATGGTGAAATAAAAACCACTGACCTGTTTCCAATGTCAGTTATGACATCACCGATTAAAATAATGCGAAAATTCATGCAAAAACCTTGGCCTCTATTTAGCTGTAGTCCTCAATGTGGTATTGTAAACTGGGTTTATGTTTCTAAAAACGGTAAAATGTTTCCAATCAACCAGTTTGTAAATTTTGATAAATTCTTCAATTATATACGTAAAACTGCTGAAAATGCAGAGTCAAAAGGTAAACTGTCTCTGCTCTCTTCACTTTTCATGGGAGCCATGCTATCAATGCGTATGTTAACAGTAACAAAAGAAGTAGGTACATTCACATTGATAAGCAGTATTTTACGTATGCACGTCTCTCCGTCTTATGCTTCACTGGGAAAAATACGTCGTAACATTTTCCTATTAGGTTGTATGGCTTTTATGGATTCTTACAATTTTGACGTTAATCGTGTTCGTCGATGTGTAGTTCACTATATCACGCCTGACAAAAAAATCATACCATTTTGTGCATACAATAATGTTCATAGGGTGCAAATTGAAAACGAGTATATTGAACGTCAACAGAAAAATAAACAGTCACAAACGAAAAATACCGTTTAAAAGCTGCCTTACGTTTACTACGCAAATGCTGTAACGTGTAAGATACAGTAATTGTTAGTAAAAACATAGTCAGCATCATTTTTTGTATAAAGTTCAAACACAATACTATAAGTGCCTTCTTCGTTGATAGTTATAGGTATTTGATTGCTCCATTGTTCTTTGGCATCTAACGTAAACTCGTATACACCATACGGTGAGGCATCAACAGGAAAATTTATTGTATGGTGAACAATTTTCACTTGAATTTGATAATACTGCTGTGTAAACATATTATTTGTGACAACAATCGGCGTGTTAAAAGTACTATTTTGATTAATAACAACACTATGTGAATAACTGACTGCTTGATTTTGATTGTCAAGTAAATACATTTCATGATAACCCGTAGGCTTAAGAGCATACATAATAAGGTAACCTCCAATTATGCAACAAATTATGAAAAGGGCAATAATTACTGCTGTTCGACTCTTGTTAAGATTTATTGTGACTGTTTGGTTGTTATCTTCCATGCTTTTTCACTTGTTCACTAATCCTTTTACCATAGTGGTGAATATTTCTATAGTTGACTTGAATTTTTGCAGCTTAGGTTTACCATATTTACGAGTTTTATAGGTACTTTTAATTTCAACCATTTTATAATCTTTCTTTTTAAATTTTATAAGCATCTCTGTGGCAAACGCCATATCACCTTCTACAAGGCGCACATTATTTATAGCTTCATGCGATATAGCTCTAAATCCTGATTGTGTATCGCTTAAATATTGACTATAAAGAAAATCAAAACAAAAAGTAATAATTTTGTTACCAACAAAATTGAAAAAACCCATTGCTTTATTTGGATCATACATACGTGAAGCAAGAACCAAATCAGCCTTTTCTTGAATCATCTTATCCAACATACGTCCAATATGCTTCACCTCATAAGTACCATCACCATCAACCATAATGATAATACTACCTTTAGCATGTTCCATACCTGTTTTTAAAGCACGCCCATAACCACGACGCGGTTCAATTATCAATCTACAAAACTTTGTACCCTTTACAATCTCCTGTGTACCATCAGTAGAATTCCCATCAACAACAATAATCTCATTAGGATAAGTTAAACCTTCATGAATCGTTGTTACAGCTTCTAGTATGTTACCTGCCTCATTAAGTGTTGGAATCACTATTGATACTAATTCTACCTTTACAGTCATTCCCATCTTCCTAGTTAACCAATTATTGTTTATATTAACTTAAATAAGCTCTTCGTATATTTCAACAAGTTGAGCCACATTTTTATCCCAGCTGTATTGCGCCTCAACAATAGCCCGCAACTCACTCACATCATTAGTAATACCTGCAAATTCAACAATCGCATCAGCTAACGCTTCAGGATTATCTGCCGGAACCAACTTCCCAAAACCCTCCACCAATATCTCATTTATTCCGCCAACATTTGTAGCTATAACAGGCAAACCACACGCCATAGCTTCTAAAGCCACTAAGGGTAAACCTTCACCAGATTTTGAAGGCAAAACAAACATATCAGCAGTATTGTAGTACAAACATAAATCTTGATCTGCAACAAACCCTGTTAATTTAATATTTTTTTCGAGCCCTAACTGTTCTATTTGCGCCTGAATACTAACCAAGTCAGGTCCTTTCCCTGCAATTATAAAAACTATATTTTGTTTCTTTTTTATAACAAGATTCGCAGCATCAATTAAAGTATCAACGCCATTTTTATAAACTATTCGTCTAACAGTTAAAACAACTTTCGCATCTTTTGAAATACCTAATTTTTTACGCATATTCTCTCTAACTTTAGGCATCGGTTTAAATCGATTCAAGTCCACACCATTATGAAGAACTTTAATTTTACTAGGGTTTGCACCTAAATTTAACACATACTCTTTTGTTGCATTACTCACAGTTATTATTCTGTCAGCTTGTTTAAGAGTTTCTTTACCAACGAACAAGTCATTGATTGTTTCCACATAATTAAAGATGTTTTTATAGTCTATGAAAGTATTGTGTTGTGTTAAAACAAATGGTTTTCCGTAGTGTTTCGCAAGTTTTCCTGCTATAAGCGATGTTAAGTAGGGATGCCCGTGTGCGTGAACAATTTTACTGTTTTTTATGTTTTTAGTAAACGTTAAAAAGTCAGTTATTGTTGGAATTGTATACGGTATACCTAAACGAAAAGCCATGTTAATAGATTCATAACATTCAACGTTTATCCCATTATAAACATATTTTTTAGGGGTTTGAATTCGGTTTGTCACAATTTTCAGTTCAAAATTTTTTTGTAAAAGTCTCTTACTTTGTTCATAAGTTACAATTTGTATTCCACCAACTGATGGCAAAAACACACTAGTAACAATACACAATCGTGTTTGACCCATGTAAGCCCAACTGCATAGACTTCTCAATCACCAAAATATTATAAGGTTATGGTAAAATGAGTTGTTTAACCGTAACGGAATTCATGAGCAATAATAAGAGTGTTTTATACCACAAAATATTCTTTAAACATAACAAAAATATAAGTTAATCACACTTTCACCATTTTAGGGGATATACTTTACAGTTCTCTCTTCATTAATCACAAAAAACATTTACAAAAAAAGATGATAAAAGATACTACTTGTACCTTTTCTTAAACAATACACCAATTACTAACGCCATAAATACCACCACCACAATAGCCACAATCACCCAAGTATTATCAGGTGATCCAACATCAGAAAAACTATTATCCTCAATATCATATACCCCACCAGAAGCCATGTTACCCCATGAAATGACTTCGCCAGTACCAGCCCAAATAAACACCGAAATACCAAACACGTTACCCGAATAAACTTCGTCCAAAATCAATTCAACTTTCCAATAAGGTCTAAGCTCATAAGCAACGTCTTTAGGTGCACTGTAAAGTTGAGTTACCACATTATCTCTATGCACTTTAAAATCTTTTACTACCTCACCGTCATACATGTCATAAGCGTAAAGATACATGTTTTCAATAGCTATATCAATGGCTTGCTCTCTTGAAACGTTTATTGACGTATCACCAACAGTGTAAAGCACCCACGTATCAATCAAATAAGATACAAAACCATCCTCTTCAACGATAAGCTCTAAAACATTATAATCTACGCCACTAACTGTATGTGTCCACCTTAATCTTGTTTGTCGTACTTCCCAAAAAACACTACTTGTCACAACAAGTTTTGTGTCTCCTGAAATTGTAGTGGAGTTTATTGTAAAATCAACTTTATCTATCATTGTGATAAACTTTTTTGAATCAATATTGGTGTAAAATTGGTATCTTTCAAGAAAATCTTTCACAGCATCATGTTGGTTCGTGTATTGTTTAGTAGTAATCACTTGTTTGTCTTCTGAACCGATGAAATAATTTTCAAATATGTCGTTTTCGAAACAAAAATTGATTCTTACATTGCTGTTTTCTGTTTTTAGTTCATACCGCATATCATTTATTTTTCTGTTGTCATCGTCACGACGTATTGAACTATCACGTGTTGAATCCATTATAATATCGATATCGTATTTGGATAAGTCAATCGATAACACATTTTCCATGAAATCCAGTGCTTTTTCCTGGTTTATTGTTCGATCTGCAACTGTAGAGGAAATCGTTATAAATGATGTGAATAATAGTGTAACAAGTATGGAAACTAAAATTTTTGTTAATTGTTTGTCCATTTACTGCTCCTCCTATGATGGTAATCTTTACACATTTCCATACACTACCAACCACTCGGCTAGTTCAACATATGGATAAGATGTATAATATACAGCAGACCTTAAATGTATTATGTACCAATTCAAAAATCAAACACACTGCCTAAACGATACAAAAAACACGCCATAAAAACACAAACACTACAACAATAACCCACCAACAAAATATACACCTACATCAAACACTAAATAACACCTAACGTCTAGTATGTATTTAACCCAACAAGAAATACACTTAAACAAATCATTACCCGTTAAAAAACAAATTTTTATGCCACTTTTACTCAACAAACAATAACACATACACCATATTTACGCTTGTATAACCACACGAACTAAACACATACTTGTTTTTGTGAATAGCAGTTATGTTGAAGTTTTTGCCAATGGTGTAAGGGTTTATTATGGTGGTTGTTGAGGTTGTTGTACGTGTAGTGTGTTACATAAATTGGTGATTCTTTTTAAGCGTTAGATTGTTGGGTATTTGTTTGGTTTGAGTGGTATTGTTTGTTGTGGAAAATTTGTGAATGAACAATTCTCAACACTTTACACGCCATAAAATTAGCGTTTATTTCGTTGCTGTTACGGAGATATTAAACAGGTCCTTTAGCTTTTTACTGATTTAGTGTACATATTTGATGATGCACCCGCGATTAGTGCACCTATAGGGTCGTTTGTTAGTGGTCCAAGTTTTTTTAAGATACCAGGCTTTGCTTGGTCGAAACGAACATACTCGAACATGCCTTTTGCTCCAGCGATATATGTTGCAATAGCTATACCAAGCAATTCGTCTGCAACTAGTCCAGGTCTACCCATAAAATATTCCATACTTAAACCAGGGATTAAACCTTTTTCTGCATCTTCTTGTGCATGGAAAGCTGCAATGATTAAAGTTGCTACGTTTGGGTCAGATAACGCTATGGTGATTTCTTCTTCTAAAATTTTTGCGGCTTGTTGAATTGTTTCAATTCCAGGATGTGGTACATACATTTCGAGCGCAGCATCAATAAGATCTTGCATAGTAATATTTTGTTGCTCGAGCCATTTTAGCATAGGTATTTGCTTATTACTTGTCATAATATTACCTACTTCTTTTACTGACCATTACATATTTTAAAGTTTTTTCAGAAACATAAACTGTTTTAAAGTACGACCAGTGTTTTACAGATTTAGGCACAACTTTAATACAAAAAAGAGATTTAGAGAAAAATTTACTATCAGATAGACAAATAAATATTATTACTCATCAGAAGTATGTAACGTTATTTTTCACTTGTAAATCCTATTTATAGCGGTTTCTCTGCAAAAATATGACTGAAAAAAAGAAAATAAAAATAAATACTGCATGTGAACAAAAATATTGTAAAAACACTACAAATAACGGGAACATACTAAGTAATAACAAATAGATAAGTAGAAAAAATGATTTTGTTAAAAAATTATTGTTTTGTGGTTATGTTGTGTATGATGTTTTCGAATATTAATTTACCATCACCATATGGATTTGTGCGTGTATTTTGTGTCCAATTTGGGTCTTGCCATGCATATATTGCGCGTTCTGGATGAGGCATCAATCCGAAGATTGTACCGTCTTTGTTACAGATACCTGCTATGTCGTAATATGTGCCATTTGGATTTGTTGGATAAGTTTGGTTTGCGGGTGTACCATTTTCGTTGCAGTATCGAAAAACTAGCATATCATTATCGATTAGTTTTTCCAACATTTGTTTCTCTTTTTCAACTGGAAATAGAAAACGGCCTTCGCCGTGAGCGATAGGAATTTTGAGAAAATGATTTTGTGGAATTTGATTTGTGAATAGGCATTTACCTTTATTCTCGTTTTTCAAGTAGACCCATTGGCATTTAAAACCTTGTGGGATGTTTGTGGTTAAGGTTGCTTCAGGTTGTTGGCTAGCACCTTCAAATCCCGGTAGTAATCCGTATTCGATGAGTATTTGAAAACCATTACAAATACCAAGTATTGGCCTATTTTTGTCTATGAACTTTGTCATTTGTTTACCTAATTTTGCGTTTAATGCTCTTGCAAAAATTACGCCTGAACGAACATAGTCACCAAAGGAGAACCCTCCAGGAAAAACAAGCATGTTATAATCCATCAAATTATTGTGTTTTAATAGTTCATTTATGTGTTTAATTTCTGTTTGTACACCAAATATTTTGAAGGCTCGGGCGGTTTCTGCGTCACAATTGGTTCCACCTACACGCATGATACAAATTTTGATGTCGTGAACTTTCATTTTCAGACCTCCACGCTTAAAGTTTTTTTCCAAGCTGCACGAAGATTCAAAAGAGGCGTATCAATCACTGCAGTATTATTTAGACCGTGAATTTGTAGTCTTTCAGTTTTTGTTGTTTCTCCAATTAGGGTACAACTGTTTTTCATTAAAACTTCAAAGTTATATTGGTCTTTGGGTGATATTTCAATCAGGAAACGACTATTAGATTCAGAGAACAGTAAAAAGTCGTTTCGCATAATTGATTTAGCAGGTACTGCTTTTAGGTCAATAATCATGCCGATGTCACTTGCGAGAGCCATTTCTGCAGCTGCAACAGCTAAACCTCCTTCTGAGAGATCGTGACAAGATTTTATCATACCATGGTCTATAGCTTTAACGAGATTATAATAATTTTTGCGAGCTTTGGAGGCATATAGTTTAGGCACGTTTGCACCAAGGTATCCTTTGAGTTTATAATATTCTGATCCACCAAGTTCGTGGTAAGTGTTACCAAGAAGGTATAAGAGGTTTTCAGTGTTTTTTAGTTCCATGGATACTGTTGAGTGGATGTCGGGGATGACACCTATAGCAGTTATTAGTAGTGTTGGAGTAACTGGCCCCAATGGGGACTCGTTATATAAACTGTCTTTACCTGAAATGAAAGGTGTTTGGTAGGCTTTTGCCGTGTCATAACATGCTTGACAAGCTCGTACAAGAGAACCTAGCCGTTCAGGTTTTTCAGGGTTGCCCCAAGTGAAATTATCAAGTAAAGCAATTCTGCGTCCACCTACAGCTATGTTATTTCGAATTGCCTCATCAATAGCAGAGGCAGCCATCCAATAGGGGTCAATTTTGCCGTAATTAGGATTCATACCACATGAAATTACAAGCCCCTTCCAAGAATTATCAAGGGGTTTTAGAACTGCAGCATCGTTTGGACCAGCGTATTTACCTTGAAAAGGTTTGAGGACTGTATTACCTTTAACTTCATGATCATATGTTCGAACTATACTTTCTTTGCTTGCAATATTTGGCATAGCAATTAATTGTAACAAAGTTTGAGTGAGATTAACTGGTTCTGCGAAATTTGGTTCAACCATTGTAGGGAAACTAAAAGAAGCCGTTTTTGTGGTTAAAGGAGTATTAAAAAGAAAAACCATGTCTAAATCTGCAACAACAACATCTTTATAGGTAAGCTTTAAGCGACGATTTTTTGTTAATTGACCAATTGCTGTTGCTTCCACTTCTTCTTGTTCAAAAACAGACAACACCGCTTCCAGATTCTCAGGTGGAACAGTAAATAATTGTCGTTCTTGAGATTCAGAAACATAGATTTCCCATGGTGCAATATCTAAATGTTTTAGAGGAACCTTTGAGAGCTCAACAGTTGCGCCACAACCGTAACGTTCAGCTGTTTCACCTACACCAGATGATAAACCACCACCACCAAGATCAGTTATTGCTGAAGCCAAATGACGATCACGGAGAATTATAATAGCACGTTTAAGTTTCTCTTCTGCTATGGGATCAGCAATTTGTACTGCGGGGCGACTAATTTTTTCAGATTTCTCAGTCAATTCAGCTGAAGCAAATGTGACACCATGTATNCCGTCACGTCCTGTTTTCCCGCCTGCCACAACAAGATAATCACCAACTTTAGCATTTTTTGTATACTTGTTTAGAGGTAAAATACCTATACAACCACAATAAACTATGACGTTACCAGTATAAGATTCGTCAAAATAAATAGCTCCGTTAACTATTGGGATACCCATATTGTTACCATAGGCACTGATACCTGCTGTAACACCTCTGTAGAGATATTTTGGATGTTTTACACCTACAGGAAGTTTATTGTAATCAAAATCTATAGGACCAAAACCTAAAACATCAGTACAAGCAATTGGGTCTGCCCACACCCCAAGAATGTCACGAATTACGCCACCAACACCGGTTGCTGCACCACCAAAGGGTTCTACAGCAGAAGGGTGATTATGAGTTTCAACTTTTGCAGCTATACCAAAACCTTTATCAAATTTGATAATACCTGCATTGTCTTCAAAAACGCTAAAACACCAAGGAGCATTAATTTCTTTGGTCACGTTAGATATATAGGTTTTAAAGAGACTGTTAATTTCTTTATCGTTAAAAATTATTTGTCCTTTGAATGTTTTATGGCAACAGTGTTCAGACCATGTTTGACTAATTGTTTGAAGCTCTACATCTGATGGGTTACGGTTTTCGTTTTTAAAATACGCTTGCACAACTTTCATTTCGTGGAAATTTAAACCTAAAGACAATTTATTGTTAACTTCAACAAGTTCGTCATCTGTAGCTTTAGCTATAGCTACTTCTATAACATTATTTGTTGAGACACGGTGCATGTATAATTTAGAGGGCATTATTGTTCCACTACACTAATAGCATAGTTATCCTTGGTTGGATTTGTAAGTAGCCGTTTGCACATTTCTTCAGCTTTAATCTTTGCCTCAGTCTGTGAAGATGATTGAATAATAATAGTATATATTTTGCTCATGTCTATTTTTTCTACTTGATAACCAAGCTCTTTTAACAATTGTGTAATGGTTTCACCTTCAGGATTACTATGACCAGGTTTTAAGCTTACTTCAATCTTAACAGCGTATTTCATGAGTTTAATTAAGAGTATAAAAGATTTAAACGCTTTCATACCAAAAGAACGAAAAAATTTAAGTTAAAAACATTCGTTTACCATTATAAATAATTTCAACAGTTTGCTTGTCTGTAACTTCACCTATAACACCAGCTTCAACCCCAGTACGGCCGAGAATACGTATAGCTTCATCAAAATCTGACTTGCTTACGATAACACCAAAACCCCAACCCATATTAAAAGTTTTAAACATTTCTTCATCAGACAAAGAGAACCCAATTTCAGTAGCGGTCTTTTGCATTAAAGAAAAAATTGGTTGAGGATGAAAATGGTCAAATCGAAAACCAATACCAGGTGAAGTACGAGTAAGATTATTGAATTTAGTGTATGCATCACCAGTAATGTGTACTGCAGCCTTAACTTTTACCTTAGAAACCAATTCAAGAAGAGACTTTACATATATTTTTGTGGGTTCAAGAACTTCTAAACCTATTTCGCGGTCTAAACCTTCAGGTATATCAGTCGGTTCATATTTCCCACCCCATTGTTTAAAAAGAATTTTACGAGCAAGAGAAATACCGTTACTGTGTAAACCACTACTGGCAAGACCAATAATGGGATCACCAGAATTAATGTTTTCACCTGTAATTATGCTGTTCTTGTTTACTATACCAACAGAAGCTATAACTAAATCAAAACCTGTGTTTCCATTTAAACCATTAATTATTTCAGCTACATCACCTATTTCACCACCCGTAACGGGACAACCCGATTCTATAGCACCCTTAACGACACCAACTAACCAGTTTTTAACTAAATCAGGATTACTTTCTTGAGCATGAATATTATCAACAACCGCAAGAGGTTTTGCACCTGAACGTATAACATCATTTACAGCCATAGCAACAGCATCTATACCAATAGTATCAAATTTTTTGATTAATTGTGCAACTAGAACTTTAGTACCTACACCTTCAATAACCAAATCAAGATAGCGATCTTGCCCCAAAGGAAAAATGTTCCCATAAGGCAATTTTAAGACCATACCAAAAATGCTTTGACAATAAGTTTCTTGTAAAAGACTAAGATGCCTTTTTGAGTCCACTCTCTGTTTACGATTTACTCCTGCATCATCATAAGTATAGTTCTTTGGCATCCATTTATTTCTCCAGTGAATATTAACTGTAACTTGATAGAGATAACAATTTTGCTTAGCAACAACCTAAACACTGTTAGAACATCTAAGTAAACATAGTTTAAGAATTTAAACTCTTTAAAATAAGTGATCACTATTTTTTACAAAATAGCATTTTAAACATCAACTCGTTACAGCTCAGCAAATAATTTTTACATACACCTTTAACTCACAAACATCAAACCATTAAAAACAAAAACATAATTTTTCACCAACCCTTGCCAAACAATATGCACCACAAAATTATAGCAACCAAAAAAAACATATGACCATAACCCGCACACAAATGTTGTAATGCAACTTTTTTCGCAACATCACAACAAATATTTTGGTGGCGTTCAAACATAGGCTAGAATTCTTATAGGCTACTTCCAGCCTCTAATGTTGTGCAAACACAAAGGAGGTGAAAGCAACCTGACAAACAACACA
>WRNB01000005.1 GCA_009776805.1 Candidatus Bathycorpusculum grumuli
GCAGTCCAATGCGCATACAAAACATGAGAATCCACATTAGACACCAAAGTAGAATCAACAACCTCCACACCACCAACACCATCAGTAAACCAACCAACAAAATCATACCCAACCCGATCCACCAAAACCAACGAACCATACACCTCACCAAACGTCACAACCATAAACTGTTCAGACAAAACCACCGACTCATCACCACCCGCATTTGCATCAAAAATCACCACTATATCATCGATAGCTGACCAATGTGCGTATAAAGTGTGATCAGCTGTATTTTTTACAATTGTAGATTCAGTAATTAACGTGTCTGTTTCAGTGAACCAGCCAATAAAATTGTATCCATGTCGTTCCACAGTGGCTAACAAACCATATGAGCTTCCGAATGTTACAATTTTATTTGGCATAGAAGGAAGAACACTGTCGTCATCATTTGTGTTAGCGTTAAAAGTTACATTTACTAATCCGTATACTGTTACTCCATCTATTGGGAAATAGTTAGCGTTAATGCCGTTTTGGTAAGAAATACCATCTTTTGAATTTTCTTTTTTATACCATTCAACTGTTGCGCTATTAGGTGAAATTGTTAAACCTGTTTGTTCATGTACAGAAAATGGTCCAGGGTATTTTGCATTGTTCCATGCTACCACAACACCAGTGCTAGTTATTTGTGGTGTACCGCCGACTATGTGAAGTACATTGTTAGTTCCTAGAATGGTTGTGCCATAAGCAAATACAAAGCCGTTGCTTACTGTTACAGTTGCGCCTCTTTCGCCGTATATAGCACAACCTGTGGTAGCGTTAACAATTCCGCCTTTAACGTCTACAAAAGAGTGTGCGCCTGTGACATGTATGGCATAGTTTGAAGTTGCTGATATGACGCCTCCTGTTATAATAACGCCGGCATTGTCTACATTTATGCCGGGTGTTGTTGCGGTGCTGATGGCGACTCCGCTTATGCCAGTAGCCCATATTTTGCCGCCATTTATGTAGGCGACAGAGGTTGAGCCGACAAGGTTTATAGCTCTGCCGTTTTCACCTCTTGTAGAAATTTCGCCGTCGTTTACTTCAATATTGCCATAGGTTTGAATAGCGTAGGCTAGTCTGTCTTCAGACATGGCCCATATAGCACCGTTATTTACAATCACGTTCTTGTCAGTGTTTTCTGGGTTGTTCATGTTTATGACTGGGTTGATGTTATGTGTTTCATCTCCGCATACTGAGCCGCCATCAATTGTGATAACAGTATTTGTGCCTGATCCTGTGATTGCGCTGCCTGTGCTAGCTTGTATTGTGCCAGAGTTAGCACTATTGGTGCCACTTACAATAACGTAGTGTCCTGCTGCATTAATGGCTGTTCCACTGCCCATGTGCCAGAGGTAGCCACCGGGGCCTACTTCAAAAGTGCCGTCTCCTGTGAAATTGATTAAGGAGCCTGAAAAAGTTGTTGAGCTTGTGTATGTTGCGCCCCATCTTACAGTTATGCTTTCGGGGATTGTGAGGGTTAAAGGTGTTGATACGCCGCTTTGATGGCCTGATACGTTTATTATGTTTGGGTTAGTTGTGTCAATTGTGACGGTTAGGTTTGTTGTGTAAAGTTGGTTTAGTAAGGGTGTTATGTTTGGGTTTGGTTCTTCTTCGGCTGATGTGAGTTGGGGTAAATTGGATAGTATTAAGGTTGTGCATATTATGCTTATTATTAATAGTTTATTTGTTTTTTTCATAAAAAGTTACCTCTGTGAAATTTGGTGTTTTTTTGTGTTTTTCAACTGTAAAGTTGGTTAAACGTTGCATGTTGTTAGGTGAATAATTTTTTTGTTAATATATATTGTGTGCGAAATATAGCAAAAATGTTGGTTGTGGGTTGTGGTGTTTTGATGTTTGTGGGTTATGGGTTAGTTGGGTTTGGTTGTTGTGTTTGGTTGTCTTCTTCGTCTGGTTTTGTTTTGTCGATTTTTTGGTGTTTGAATGTTAAAGTTATAGCGATGATTTCCACTATGAAAATAATAGCGTTCACGATTGTCCATTTATCTACATATTGCATTGGGAGAGTCATATCTTCGGTTAAGATAAATACTATAATGCCTAAAATGCCCATGATAACTCCTGTGAGTAGCCATAGTAATCTACGTTGTCTTTGTTTCATTTTTTCATTTTCCGTTTCGTTTTCAATTTCATCAGATTGTTTTGATGTATATTGGTTTTTTGTAGTGTTTTGTTGTTTTTGTTGTTTAGAGGTTGTTTTTTGTTTTTGTTTTCGCCACAGTATTGCAGCAATTATGAGTATAATTGCTAGTATTAAGCCTATGACACTTATAATCAAGTTTACTAGAGCCCACATTGGTACTTCATTTTCAGGTGGAGTTGGTGGGGGTGTTGGGGAATTTGTTGGTGTGTATTGTGCTGTAACGATTAGATTAGAGCGTACATTATTAAACTCTTTATCCCAACCAATAAACACAAATCCCTCACGTGAAGGAGCCACAGGTGCAGTAGCAGAACCTCCAAAACGCACCCGTTCAACTTTCAAAACAGTTCCATCCCAATCCACAAACTGCACCACCAATAAACTACCGCTACCACCGCCGCCACCAGAACCTCCACTGCCGCCATTGCCGCCATTGCCACCAGAGCCGCCACCAGAACCTTCACGTTCCCACTGCGCAACATACGTCACCGAACCCGTCACTACCAAAGACACCGCAGGAGACCAACCAACAAAGATATAACCCGCATTACCCGACACTGCACCAACAAATCCAGGTGTTGCATCACCATAAACCAACCCGCCATAAACTTGCGCAGTAAACGTACCCTGGGCACCCGGAGCATACGTAACAACATACTCATCCGGCTCCCAAACAGCAACCAATACTACATCCATAGCAGGCATCAAAAACACTTCATCAGCATCATAAATAGTATCATCATAAAGCCAACCGCCAAAATCATAGCCCAAACGCGACAAATCAGAAGGTAGTACAACCACAGAATCACCAGGACTATATTTATTATTATCAACAGGAACATCTCCAGAACCGCCATTTGCGTCATATGTTACTGTGAAATCTTTAGCAAACTCCCAATAAGCCGTTAGAACTAGATCACCCGTAGTGCCTGCGATGATGCCTTCGTCTGGTAAGGGTTTGGTGATGCCGTCTGTAGTGGTTATGGTCCAGCCTGTGAACGTGTAACCTTGTTTAGTTGGGTTGCTTATTGCTATTGGCAAATCGTTTACTGTGTATGTTGATGGATTGCTTGGATGATTGATTCCGCCGTCTAATTGGTAGGTTATAATGTATGGTGTGGTAGTCCAATGCGCAATTAGAGTTATGTCACCTGTGGTACCTATGGGAATAGTGTGTGTGGGTAGTCTGTCTACATGTCCGTCTGCGTAGAATATTATCCAGTCGAAGAATGTGTAGCCTTCTTTGGTTGGATTGTTTATTGTTATTGGCAAATTGTTTGTTGTGTATGTTGTTGGGTTGTCTGGGTGGTTGGTTCCGCCGTCTAATTGGTAGTATATGTTGTATGCGTTTTGTGCCCATGTTGCAGTGATTGTTACGTCTTCTGCAGGCATAATAAAAGAAGTTGTAGCAGCTAAAGGATCATCAAGATGTACATGTCCACTTGTTACTACCCATCCTGTGAAATCATGTCCAATATTGTTGCCTGCGCGAATTGTAACAGATATTCCTGGAAGATAATCGCCTTCACCTGAGAATTCATCGAAACTATCAACAATTTTTACAGTATAGAAATTACTGTCATAGGTGATTTCTATGGTGTAGTAATAGCCGTCTTCGAAATTGTATAGAGGAACGTCAAGTTCATCGCCTTCAATTGTGACGATTTCGTTGTTTCTAAAGGATTTTTCAGAAGTTCCTATAGAAGACCACTGTGCATAAAGTGTTAACTCACTAGTAACAGATATGGTATCACCTGATATGTAATCAAGAGTGTCGCCATTTTGTGTATCAACAACACTCCAGCCGAGAAATATGTATGAGCCAGTTCTTGTTATACCTGTTAGTGTTTGAGATTTTATCGTGTATGGCATACCATCAGCTGCGACATCAGTGTAACTATCGCCTCCACCATCATTAACAAAGTAGTAAACATAATAATAGTCAGATTGGAGAGTCCATTGTGCATAAAGAACTATTGAATCAGTAACAGGTAGAGTATCACCATTTTCGTATTGATTACCGGTGCCATCAGGCTTAGTGTTCCAACCAAGAAACGTGTGACCTTCCCTTATGTAACCTTGATCTGCAACAGGGTATTGTTGGTTAGCGGTTTCAACAATTTTGATTGCAGAACCCTCACCACCGTTAGGGTCATACGTTATAACAAATCGATCAGTTATGGGGGCATATTGGTATTTGATTGTTATAACTTCATTTAAGCCAATGTAACCAGAAGGGTCATCGCTATTAAAATCCCATATTCCTTGTTCATACCCCGGTATATCTATAGAACCATACGGTCCATAAAAACCAGATTTGACGTAAAATATTTCATCAGCAACGCCAGGGATAGAAAGCCCATTAATGTCAAGATGCTGTACTATTATTTGTGATGCTAACTGTTTTTCCACTACAATTTTGACAACATTATCATAGATGCTTTGTGGCTTATATAATTGGCTTAAATCGTATAACCCTTTAGGCAGATTTATTGTTTCAAAATCTTCATCACCGGTTGCAAGATATATGTGAGTAACATCTGTAGAAAGAGTAACGGTAGTTTCTGTGCCGGCTGTATAGCTAATATCATAATTGTTATAGCCTTGAGTGAAAGGAGAAGTCCAAACAGTTGCACCTATTTGTGCATCATAAACAGCATCGTGTATAGGATCTCTGTTGTATGCTGCAGAGGCATGATTATTTGAAAATTTCACACCATCAGCCACTTTAAGGCGATTAAGATTATCTATATTAACCCATATGCCACCGCCGTCAAATGTGGCTGAGTTATAGGCAACTTCTCCAGCTTGTACATTAACAGATCCTCCGGCAATGTACACACCACCACCGTAATCAGCTATGTTACCATAAAGCGTACAATCACCATTTATAATAAAAGTGCCAGAATTGTACACACCACCACCATACATAGCCGTGTTGCTATTAACTGCGCCAGTATACATGTAAAAAGTGCCAGAATTGTACACACCACCACCAATGTTAGCAGTGTTATCAACAACTGTACCATCACTTGACATATTAAAAGTACCAGAATTATACACACCACCACCATACATAGCTGCATTATTAGCAATTACACCATCACTTGGCAACATAAACATGGCATCATCAAGGTATAAACCACCTCCAGTATCAGCGGTGTTATTAACAATTTCAAAGCCATCACCAGATACATCAAAATCACTCATAAAAACAAACGCACCACCACCACTAACAGCGGTATTGTTAGCAACCACAAACCTATCACCAACCACACTAAAACTAGAAATAAAATAGACATACACACCACCACCATAACATAATGCAGCAGAATTGTTAGCAACAACAAAATCATCACCATTCACATTAAAGCTACCCTGTCTACAATACACACCACCACCACCACATGAAATAGAAGAACCCAAAGCAACATTATCAGAAATAACAAAACCATCACCAACAACACTAAAACTACCACTATAACTAGCTATGCCACCACCACTATCACCAGCAACATTATTAGAAACAACAAAACCATCACCAACAACACTAAAAGGAGCAGAATTATATACACCACCACCCCAACTATTAGGGTCAGTAGCAGTGTTATTAGCAATAACAAAACCATCACCCTTCACATCAAACTTACCTACATTTTGTATGCCTCCACCATCACCATCAGCAATAATGTTATTAGCAACAACAAAATCATCACCAACAACACTAAAACTACCTCCATAACTGTTGTCTATACCACCACCTCTATTAGCATTATTATCAGTAACTATAAATCTATCACCAACCACACTAAAACTATACTGATTATACACACCACCGCCTCCACTTAAAATAGTAGAACCTAAAGCAGCATTATTAGCAACAACAAAATCATCACC
The DNA here is from genome assembly GCA_009776805.1 of Candidatus Bathycorpusculum grumuli. GTDB lineage: Archaea > Thermoproteota > Bathyarchaeia > Bathyarchaeales > Bathycorpusculaceae > Bathycorpusculum > Bathycorpusculum grumuli. The sequence goes on from WRNB01000005.1 coordinate 6,083, forward strand.
AACAACACTAAAACTACCCAAATAGTTAGCTACACCACCACCAGTATCACCAGCAACATTGTCAGAAACAACAAAACCATCACCAACAACACTAAAACTATCTCCATAATTAACTATACCACCACCTCTATTACCAGCAACATTATTAGAAACAACAAAACCATCACCAACAACACTAACAACACCCGTATTATACATACCACCGCCATTACCAGTCGCAGCGTTATTAGAAATAACAAAACCATCACCAACAACACTAACAACACCCGTATTATACACACCGCCACCACTATCACCAGCAGTGTTGTCAATAATTTCACCATTTAATATAGTAAGATCGTTGTAATTGTTGTATACACCACCACCAAAATTGGCATTGTTACCAGAAATCACTCCATCATGCATAGTAGAAGTAGCATAAAGACTATACAAACCACCACCATAATTACGGGCTGTGTTGTCAGCAATCAAGCCATCAAACATTTCAAAAATACCACGTTCATTGTACACACCACCACCCCAACCAGCAGAATTACCAACAATTACACAACTATCACTAAACATGGTAAAGTTACATGAAGCACCATATGACAAAAAGTATACACCACCACCACCCGATCCAGCAGAATTACCAGAAATCACACCACCAAACATGTTAAAAGTGGCAGGTCCAGCACTCGATTGCGCAGGAGGACTTGTTTGACCCTCATTGTACACACCACCACCCCAATAATCGGCAACGTTATTAGCAATCTCACCATTATACATAGTAAAATTACCACCAATATTAAGTACACCACCACCTGCACTAATAACGGAACCAATTACAGTGTTATAAGCGATTGTACCATCATACATAGTAAAGTTACCGCGTTCATTGTATACACCACCACCGTGCTCAGCAGTGTTATAAGAAATTATACCACCACGCATAACAAAATTAGCATCATTATACACTCCTCCACCCCTATTTGCTGTGTTACCCGAAATCACACCACCAAACATTTCAAAAACACCACCATTATACACACAACCAAAACCAGTTGCCTTATTATCAGAAATTATACCACCACGCATAACAAAAGTACCAGCAGGATAGTTATATACACCACAACCCCAACTAGAATATGTGTTACCAGAAATCTCACCACTAACCAAAGTAAAAATACCAGAGTTGATCACACCTTTACCCATAGCACCACTTGTATGGGTTACTATAACACCATCAATCACCAATTCACCATTATTTGCAATAGCGATAGTGTCTAATCCAGATGCGCCTATAAGAGACCAAGGTCCATCGACATCACTGGTTAAAATAATATTTTTACCTGCTGTAATTGAAAGGGTTCGACCTACAAGTGAAATATCTGCTGTGAGTTCAATAATGTACTGTGATTTATCTGTAGGTGCACTGTCAACAGCTGCTAAGAGTTCTGTTTCGGTTCCTACTGTTTCGTTGGCAATTGCAAAATGTGAAATATTTGTTGATATGATAAAGAGTGAAAAAATCAGTAATACAGTAGAGAGTAATAAAACAAATGATGCTGTTACGTGTTTTTGAGAGAATTTTGGCATATTTTTTATGTTAATTTTTGTGTTTAGATATATGTTATTCATGTATTATGCACGACCAAAGTTAGCGTGTACAATATCTGTTGTCACTTATATATCTAACTTTTTTAATTATTTTTATACACCATACAATACACATTTCTAACATATAACCTGAATACCCAAAAAAAATTAGACCTACAATCTCACGACAAAATCACTTGAATCTAAACCAACATTTAAAGAGATATCACCATAACAACCCTTTCTCAATGAAAACCCACTTATAAACTTTATTTCATACTGCCACACCAGTTATAGCTAAAACAACATTTGACTTAATTAAAAACTTAAATAAGTAAATGCCATCTTGAGTAACAATGTGTTAATTTATGATTTATAACATAATGGCGTGTGACTTTAATGTGCTTTTATATTGAAATCGAAGATTTGGCAGCTAATGCATTGATAGGCATATTAAAGGAAAACAAGACACCATTTATAACATATAAAAATTTGGAAGAATACGGCGCAGAAGTAATTTCACATCTGCGTATTAACAATAAAGAAGCAGTTTTAATTTTATCAAGAGAACGCACAAATGCCATGCTTAGAAATCATTCCGACACTTTTAAACAACAAGAGGACGATAAAGGAAATTTAGGCATATCCCTAAAAGAAGGCGTTAAAGTGCAGGACTTGGTAAAAAAGTTTTGCGGATATTTGGCTTGGGATGTTTTGCTTGCTTTTGTAGCTGTTGATAAAGCACGTTCCAAAACAAATGTTGCCACATGAGTACTAACGAAAAGTAGTTAAAAAAACCCCACATACGTTATATAAAAATTCCCAGCGACATCATTTACAAAGATTATCGACACAACCGTTTTCCAGAGATAAGGCGAATTGTTCAAACAAGTTATCCCCGTTATACCCATCTTCTAGATAGTAAATTTGAACATTCTATTGGTGTGTACCATTTAGGCACCATTGCAGGAGAAAAACTGACAAAAGAAATTAAAGAGAATACAAACTTTAGTGATTTGGCAGACTGGGAGAACATTTACCCATAATACAGACTGCACAAAAACACTAAAAACAACATGTTAAACACTATGTGTAGTGTCTGTGTATTCACGTGTGGTTGTATATTATGTGTTTGAGGAAAAATACCTGAATTGTTGCGCAGTCTGAAACGTGCACAAGAGGCGGGTCGTATCGATTTTCCTTACACCACCAAAGAGGAAGCGTTGCAGAGATTGGACTGTATTGTTGACGGCAAGCTCAATAATGCCGCTAAAACGATGTTCTGCCAAAATTTTGATGTGGAAATTCAGATGGCTACCTTTGCGACAAGCGAACGTTTAACATTTACGGACATACGTCGAGAACACGGTTCTATCTTGAACTTGATTAGAATTGGTGAACAGTACATCAAAGATGCGATTCGTTGGCGTGTGGAATTTGACGGTTCAATCGAACGCAAGGAAATTCCGGAAATTCCTGTCAAAGCTATTCGAGAGGTATTGGTTAATTCGTTCTGTCACAGGGATTATTTAATACCGCAAACTAATGAAATCACAGTTTTTAAAGATCGAATTGAGATTTATAACGCCGGCACCTTTCCTGAAGGGTTGACACCGAATGATTATATTGAGGGAACTCCTCGTCCGTATAAACGTAATCCAATTTTAGCACAGCTCCTCTACTATCCGAAGGATATTGAAAGTTTTGGCACAGGATTTAAGCGTATCAAAGAGGAATGTGACAAAATCGGTGCGGAATTTGATTTTGAAATGCAAAAATATGGTTTTGTTTTCATTTTTCGTCGCAAAGATGTTGCTTTCGAATTTGACGCGACCAATATTGTGACCGATAAAATGACCGATAAAATGACCGATAAAATGACCGATAAAATGACCGATAAAATGACCGATAAAATGACCGATAAAATGACCGATAAAGAAATGAAAATTATACAATATTTGCAGACAAGCGAGTTTGTGACAAATAGCATTGTTTGTGAAATTACAGGCGTTGCAGAGGCGACAGCAAAAAGATTATTAAAGAAGATGACCGATAACGGCTTGCTTGGCGCAGTCGGCGAAAAACGAACAAGAAAATATACACTTAAAGGTGACAATAACCAAAAATAAAAACAAACAAAATAAACAAAAATTTTACTCACCTCTCAAGTCAAACCTTGTAGCCAAAAAGTTACATGCCACCAAAACAAACACAAAAAACACATCCTAACACGACACAAAATAACACTAACAAAAACACACACATAATCAAAAACAAAACACATACTTTAACTGACAAGTATGAATATCACATAAATTTTTGACATGTTCGGGTAGCTAGATTGAAGTGACTTAAAACATTAGAATTAAAACACAATGTTGGACGAACCATAAAAGCAGACAAATGCTTTCATGAAAACAAACAAAACCTGTAGCAACTTCAGATGTTTATGTTTGTGGGGTTTAGAGATTGTTTAAGGGATAAGGGAGAGAGCGAAAATTAATTGTGTTCTCCAAACCTTTCCACCAATCTGAAGGCTACGTGTTTTGTTTTGTTGTGTACCTCCTTTGGGTTAGAGGGCTTTGAAATCCTCAAACCATCGGTTATACCGTGATAGCATGTCTAGGCTGACACTGGGTTTGCGTCCGTCAAAGATTTGGCGAAAATCTGCTAGCGTTAATGGTCGGGGTTTTGCTTCTTTGTCGTTTGCTTTGCCTGACTCGAAGAATTCGCCGATTAGACTTAGTTGAGCAGATTGGCAGACATCGCGTATGTCACTTCCAGAAAAACCTTCTGCAAGTCTGGCCAGTTCAGGTAGATCCATGTCAGCTCCAACAGTAAGTGTACTAGAGTAGTGTTTTAGCATGTTTAGTCTTGTGGTGCTGTCAGGTAAGGGTACTAGGATACGTTTTTGGAATCTGCGTATAAAAGCCCAGTCAAGATCCCAGGGTTTGTTGGTGGCACCGATTACGTATACGTGGAGGTTTTTTCCTTTGTCGGTGATTCCATCCATTTCTTTTAAAAATTGGTTTTTTACTCGGATTTCTCCTCCGACTTCGTTGGAATGTGTGCCCATGAGGGAGTCTAGTTCGTCAACGAATACTATTGCTGGTTTACCTTCGTTGGAGCATTTACGTGCTGCATTAAATAGTTTAGCGACGTTTTGTTCTGCTTCGCCTAGCCATTTGGACATAATTGATGCTGCATCTATGCTGTAAAAATTGGCGTCAATTTCTGTTGCAACTGCAGCGGCTAGTAAAGTTTTTCCGCAGCCTGGGGGTCCGAAGAGTAAAATTCCTCGTGGCCATCCAAGAGGAAATAGGTCGGGTCGTTGTACCGGATAAACGATAGCTTCTTTTACTGCTTTTTTGGCAGTGTCTAATCCAACTACTTGGTTCCAGTTGACCATTGGGCGTTCAGTTACAATAATTTCGTCACTGCCTGGTTTGGTAGATCCGTCATTTTCCATAGTGGCGGCACCACCTCCGCCGGCGTCAGCATCTGCTTCTGCACGCATTTCAGCAGAAGAAACAACTCCCTGTAATATTTTAATGCGTTCTTGATACGCAATAGCACGTTGGACGTAAACCTTGTTTAAACCGTATTCGGGATATAATTGTACAAGTTGCAACAGACTCTCTATTGCTTTCTGATAAAGAGTAATAGCACGACCCTTTTGTCCTTGTTTATCCATTCTAACGGCATCTAACGCATAAGCTGTTGCTGCCTTTTCCAATTCATGAGAAGCACTCATTTTTAATATTCTCCACACCCTAATCGGGCTGATTTAACTCTAATTTTATTTTACCCTTTGTTCCAAGATTTTTAAGGGTTAATTCAATTTCTTTATCAGTTGTCTCTAGTTCTTTTGAACATTTGGAAACATCAAGTTGGCCATCGCATTTGCGTAGATACTCGAGTAAAACTGTTTCCTCAAGTGTGCATTGTTTAGAAACAACGGCTTCTGAAACTACGCATTGCTTGGTAACAACTGTTTCCTGTTTAGAAACAGGCTCTTCAAAATGGTGTTTATTGACGGGTTGTTTAACTTCCATAGTAATTTCTTTAACTTCAGATTTTTTAAATGAAATTAAAGTTTTTGAAACATCAAATTCTGATGTTTCGGCCTCGTCTGCATCAAATCTTTCAGAACATGATGCAGCCAAAGCAACTCGTTCTCTAACTGGGGCTGTAAGTGTTTTAATTGTGTTGTTAGGAACAGAAGCTGGAGGTTCAGGTAAATTTTGATTAATTTTTTGTTCGAGAAGTGTAGCTACTTCTTTTATAATTTCCTCGCCACCTTCTGTTTTGGTACCGACTGGAATAAGAGTTTCGCCATTGCTCATTTTTGTAATATGAAGTGTTTCCTGTATAGTGTTAGATACATTAGTTAATTCAGCACTAACATCAGGTAACACTTTAAATAAATCTGTAGAAGCGTTTTGAAGTAATTTTAAAGCAGGTCGTAAATCAAACACTAAATCGCTAAGTTCACGAAGAGTCTCAAGGCGAAGTATAACACCTTCAATGTTTAATTGAATTTGATAAACAACCTGTCCAAGACGGCGTACCTCAACAACTTCAGCAGCATAAATAGCAGCTTTTTCTCGGTTGCCATCATTTATAGCACGTTTACAAGTTGCAAAAAGATTGTTATCACGCTGTTTTAAGCGGGAACAAGTTTGTTCCATTTTATATTGTTGCATACGAAGTGTAGTTATAGTTTTAGTGGCAACATCACTGTTAGAAGGAGGTGTCTTTTTTGTTCCAAAATCCATTTGCCTCATTCCTCCAGTGATGCCATTAAATATTGGTTATTTAAAGGCCAGTTTTTCCGATTTCTTTCACGTAAACAACAACAGGTGGCTCTGGCAAGTCATCAGGAGAACCAGTATTACCAGAAGCAGAAGAAACTGTAACAGGCTTTGGCTGTGTCATTACTGTTTCAGCATATATTTTATTAGTTTTTGGCAGTTGAGCTGAAGGGTCACCGATTAAAATACTGGACACTTTGCTTTTTATAAGTTCATAATCAGTTTTTTCAGTAGTTGCACGTTTCAAGCTATCTTGTAACAGATTAAATGCTGTTTGATAATTTTCCTCGTCTACTTGGCCAATTTCATGTTCAAGTTCAAGGTTTGCTATAGCGTAGCTTAGAGATTTTATTTCTTCATCACATCGAGCAATTTCTACTGCAGCCTCGTCAATTATAACTTGACCGTCTTTTTTTAACTGAGTTAAAACTCCCTCGAAGCTATTGTGTAATTCCTGATATAGGTCAGGAGTAATTTTGTGTTTATCATGTAAATCTTTTACGGCTTGGTCTTTTCTCCAAAGCAATGGTATTTGGTCACATAACATGTTTGCCTGAGACTTTATTTTTGAGACGAAAGTAATTTCTGAACCGTTAAATCTAAAGTCATCCATAGGCTGCTTTGAAAACTGTCCGCCGGTAAACTCTACAAATACTGCATCAAATTTACCATTTGGCTCTAATGCAAAAGAGGCAACTTTACCGATTACTTTCCCATACTCGTTTTTTATGGGTTTACCCAAAGAAAGAAAAAGATTGGAGGTGGACATTTGGTTTAACTCCTACCTTAGTACCCTTCGGTTGAGGTTCTTTCTGCTCTTGCAGGTGCTGTTGATGGCATTCCTGGTGGCAGATCTGGGAATTTGTCTTTGACTTTTTGTTCTGCGACGGTTGCGGCTTCAGTTAGAATCTTTGCTGCATCTTCATTGACTGCGTCAAAGTTTAGTGTCATTCCACTACCTTGTCCTGCTTCAATCATTATACCGCTTAACATGTTACCAATTTCGCCAAGTTCATTTTCAGCTTCTGGGAACACGCTACATAATCCGCTCCTTACGGAACGTAACACACCAACTGCTGGACCTAAAGTGGATACCACATCACCTAATTCAGAAGCTGTGCGTAAGCGCAAAGTGATTTGTTCAAGTGCAAGTTTTGCATTCATAATCAATTTTGACATTTTACGTACTTCAGCTAACTCGTTAGCAAAAACGTTTGCACGTGCACTATCATGTTTGGTATATGCGTCAACAATTTTTGCAAATATAGCACGATCTCTTTGTGCAAATCTTTCGTTAGCTTGGTCTAATTTCTGAACTTGAAGATCAATACGGCGGGTTGCAAAATCCAACCGTGGTTTTAATGGTTCTGGCGGTTTCACCGCATCTTTTATTCTATCTGTAAATGGAGTCTCATCTCGTCTAGTATCCCATTTTTTAGCAAATCTTTCGGACAATTAATTTTTGCCTCCTGTAACACCCAGCACTGCATAAGAGCAGTTAAACATTACTAATATGTACGTATATATGTGGCTATATGAGACTAAAAGAAAGATACATACTGTTTGACATAAAGTATGTAAAACTGTACAGGTAACAATTGTAATATGCACATAAAAATGTAGGCTACCTTAAAAAGGCACAAAACATACCTATCAACATAAAGGTGAATAACATTAGCAGATTAAAAACTTTCGCGTTAATAGCCATTATAGGCTTCATCGTAGGCGTAATTGCACAACTCATCGCAAATTACATCACACCAAGACTAAATGATGCATTAACTTCATTATCAGGCTTCACACAATATCTAATAGCAGGCATTGCAGGTGCAATAATAACATTGATAGTAATCATTATATGGGCATATTTAACAGGAAACAAAAACAAAAACAAGTATTAATATCAACATCAAATAACAATCGAGCAAACAAAAAACCCCAACTTTTCCCTTACCACATTTCTATTAAAAAAAATTTTAAACATGTTATCAAACGATTTTGGACTCGGTAGCGGAAAAAGACTTCACAAGCATCCAGCTTTAATTCCCCGCTTTCAGCCTCATCGTACCTCGATTTCCTCATCGTCCAATCGCTTAGGAAAGCAAGCGACTTATTTACATTTTCGCACAAACACACAAACAATTACGTGCTCAATACACACTTTGAACACATAACAGTTGTGGACGTGCAGGGTTTAAAGAGTATTCTTCTTTATCACCGTTTAACGAATCCTTGAACAGTTAATTATTTGATGAACACATAAAATATTGTCTTACACAAATTATAAAAAAATATGTTTGATAGATAATTTTCCAGTTCAAAGTTAGTGATGTGTGAATTCTTTGGTTTTGTTGTGGCCAAGATTGTGTTTTTGTTTATGCAATATCTATTTTAATTTTAGTGACTGTTTGATCGAAAATTATGACATGTTTGTGCGAGATAAAAGCAGAGTTGTGTTTGTTTGCGGTTATTGAAGTATTAATCACATAACTAATTGATGTTGAAAAATGGATTAAACTAGATGTTAGTTTTAATTATTGTCTTGACATTTTTAATAGCGCGATTGTGCAGTTTTTTGTGTTCCTATACATGATTTAACCATTTGGTAACATATTTATTCAGTTTTAGTATACAAAAATAATAAAAAACTATAATACCAACTATAAAAAACCAAACTGACATACAATCATAGACCCTAATTGGACAGCAACACCAAAAATTTATTACTACACAACCTAAATTTACGGTATTATTTCAGCACCATTATATTTAACAAAATCAAAATCTGACAAACAAATTTTCCCTTGAGCAATCAACTGCTTAATACGCGGAATCTGAGCTGAAACATCACCAATCAACGCCTTAACAGTATTACAAATCTCCCGATAAGCATCTACACTCCACCGTTGCGTAACATTAGCATAAAAACACCTACCACCACACATATCCAAAACATCACATTTAGAACAAGGCAATCTATCAACAAACACTTTTTCCAACTTTAACGGATGTGAAAACGAAATATGCCCCATGTAATAATTACCCATCCCCCACATTGTCGGACACGCCAAAATATAACCATCCGTCTGAATAGCATAATTAATCCAACCACCCCCGCAACGTAAAAAATTCACTTTCTCATCATGTAACAACGAATACGCAATTCCCAAAATAGGGTAAAGCTTTAAAACCACACCCTTCTGCTCCATAACATCAACCCAAAAATCAACAAGACGCCTAACACCAGGAACATAACTAGTCTCAGACCACTCCTTAAAATTACGCCTACAATAATCATTACCCCAAAAACCTGCATTAAGTTGCCAATGAATTGATGAAAAAGAAAACTGGGGATTTTCAAGCAAAAAACTAATTTGTTGAAAAATATCAGTTTGCTCCATCACAGTAACACGAGCAATCAATTCACCTTCAAAACCGTTACGTCGTATTAACTTTAAATTTTCAATAACTTTACGAAAAGTGCCTGTGCCACGATAAAAATCAGTTAATGCTTCCTCACCATCAACAGAAACAAGTAAAGTATGAAACTGGTTAACATATTTTGATTCAAGTTTATCAAGTAAAAGACCATTTGTTTGCATCATAAACCATTTAGGTGTAACAACATCCATAATCTGTCTAAGAGAATCCAGTTCCAACAAAGGCTCACCACCATAAAAAGTTAAAACACAATCAGGATCTTTACTACAAAAATCTCTAAGAACGTCAACATCATAAGCAACTTGCTTAGGCAAAGAATAATCCACAGATAAATCATTACTAAAATCTTCATCAAAATCATCCAAAGATTCTCCAAAACAGTAACGACATTGAAGATTACAACCAGTAGTAAGTATTACATGAAAGAACATACTAACAAATGCACAACAAAAACCTAATAACCCTTACTCCACAAACACTCAAACAACACCCATAAAAAAAGTTTGTTAACCTTTTTGTTTTTCTTTTTCAAGACGTTTATTAAAATCTTCAACCATTTTTTGTGCTTTTGCAGAATAATCTTTCAAAACATTATTCTTACGTTCACTTTCTGAGATAGAATCAGGTACTAAGAAAAGCGGTACTGCAGCAAGAAATAAAAAGAAACTGGCAAAGGAAAATACAGAAGCTAAATCATTCACTGTTATAAATTCCATAACATAAGAACTAAATAGAACCTGTAGGAAACTTGAAAGCATATATGGTAAAAAGCCGATAACAAAATATTTACCGCCGTCTTTTTTGCCTGCTATGTCACCCCAGATTGTTAGAAGAAACAACGGGGAGAAAATGCTCCATGCTATACTATCAGCAAAAGTATAGAAATATAGACCTCTGTTATAAGTTGGTAATAATCCTAAAATTGCGTAACCTAATCCAAGCATAACAAAACCGAAAAATACTAAACGCCTGCGACCCAAGCGATCTGCTAAAAAGCCAAAAAGTAACGCGAAAAATCCAACTAGTATATTTTCTACTAATGTTATTGCATTAACAAGATCAACACCAAAACCAACATATAATACTGGAAACGCGAAATTGTTCACTATTGAAAACATTAACCAGGGGATAAAGTAAAGTAGTACTATTCGTTTTTTTAGAACTTCAGGGTAGGAGATAATGTCTTCTTGTTTAATTGCAACTTCATCTGGTTTTAAAAAGACTATAGCGAGTAAACCGATAATTTTCCATGCTGTTAGCATTATTGCAATGCCTATTACAGCATTAAAGAATAATGTTAGTATGATAAAACATATGTAAGTGAAAAAAATTGTCAGTCCACTTATTTTTGCGCGGTTTGCACCTTTTGTTGTAGCAGAATAATATCCCATTAATACAGGACAGCCAAATCCAAAATAAGCTCCAAGGGCACTGGCAAAAATTATGACATTTATAAAGGAAAGGTTACCAATTGTGAGTACGAGGGGGGATAATAATGCACCTATGCCCATCCAGTAAAATAAAAATTTAAGTCTTTTTTTAGATATTTCAATGATTTTTGAGCTTATAACGGCAGATATGGCAACAGCTAATATGTTGAAACCGATGATTATTACAAGATTATTTCCAGTGAATCCTGAATTTGTTTTTAGAAAACTGAAAAAATATAGGTACCAACATAGAGCATTGACTACCAAAACAATATTTACTATAGCAAGTTTTGAAGAGCTCTGGTTATTTTTGGGCGTAGTTGTCATATAAGTAAATAAATATTACGCAAGATATTAATTAAATGTTTGCAATAAAAATGGGTTATAAAAATCATTCACCCCCTCATCTCAATATGCTATATATTAAAATATTTAGATATACGAAAAATTTAGTAAACTATTGACAAAAACTTTTTAAACGCCGACACAACAAATTACAATTATTAAAATTAAACATAAAAGGAAGGAGAAAAAATGAAAAAAGTACGAGCATGCGGTGGATGGTAAAACAGTCACATAACAAACGATAATACCTGAAGGAGCAAAAATGCATCTAAACCTGCTCCATTTTTTTTATATAAAACAACATTTTTAACTTCCCGATCAAAATACTCACGAATCTTACACCTAAGCTCATAAACCCCCTCAGAATTCAAAACCAACTTCGCAACCTTTTTAACCACACCCTTCGAACCCTCCAACTGCTCAACAAACACACTAACAGTATTTCTCAACACCTCATCCTGAAACGCATAAATCATAGGCAACGGAGGATACTCAAACTTTACACGATGAACCAACTCTGAAACATCAAACAAATCATTAAACTCATCACCAATAGCCCCAAACATACCAACAACCCGACCAAAACCCGTCAAAACCTCCAACAATTCATCATCAGCATGCCCAAGAATACCCCCAACCCTACATTGAAGACCAGCAAAAACTCCTTTCAAACGCATAACCTCAAAATACACCTCAGGCTCAACAACAACCTCCTTTCTCAACTTTACCTCCAAAGCTTCCACAGCACAAAGCTCAAAAAGAGCCTTAGAAACCGCAACAAAAATCGCCCCCCTCTGCTTTAAAGAAAAACTCTCACACGCCTTATAAAGCAAAGAATACCCCTCAATCAACAAAACATCACCCACAAGAACCGCAACCTCAGACCCAAACTTTCCATAAACCGTCTCCTTATCATACTTAACATCAGACTTATCAATCACATCATCATGAATATCCGCCGAAAACGCAATAAACATCATAGCAACAGCCACAGAATCAAAATCATCACCCCCCGAATTACCCGACGCCACCTCATAAGAAATAGACATTAAAGCCGGAAAAAGAGGAAAAACCAAAGGCAAATTATCAGTAACATAATGTTGCAAAGCAGAATCAATCACCCCATTATCATAAACTGTACCCAAAATTTTCTGTTTAACCTTATCCATAACAGCACGACCACGCCGCTCAACCATAGCCAAAGCTGCATCTTCAAGTTCAGATTTATTCATACATAATAATAACAAGTAACTAAATATAATGTTTAGGTTAACAGCAACACACCACACAAAGCAAAAGTCTTATAGTTAGGTTTTACTCAACAAGTTTTATGAGCCAAACAAAACAAGTAGAAGAAAAATGGTTAACCAAATGGGAAGATGCCCACATATTTGAAGCCGACCCAGATCCATCTAAACAAAAAATCATGGTAACATTTCCATTTCCATACATGAACGGTCCACTTCACGTTGGACATGCATTTTCTGCCTCCAGAGTAGACGTATATGCCCGATTCAAACGCATGCAAGGCTACAATGTACTTTGGCCTTGGGCATGGCATTGGACAGGACAACCTCTACTAGGCGCAAGCCAAAGAGTCGCAAAAGGTGATCAAACATATATTAAAATACTACACGAAGTAGACGGCGTCCCTGAAGAACAAATACAAAAATTTGTTGACCCCAAAATTATGGCTCAATACTATACCAGCGAAGGCAAAAAAATCGCCAGACGCATCGGCTTCTCCGTAGACTGGCGTCGCGAATTCACAACAGTTTATCCTACATTCCAAAAATTTATAGAATGGCAATATAAAAACCTAAAAGACTTAGGCTACGTCACACGAGGCACCCACCCAGTTGTTTGGTGCCCAAAAGATCAAAGCCCCACAGGCGATCACGACCGACAAACCGGTGAAGGCGTAACTCCAGACGAATACACCATAATCAAATACAAACTAGACGAAAACACTATTTTACCAGCAGCAACTTTTCGTCCCGAAACCATATACGGCACAACAAACATATGGATAAACCCCGACGCCACATATGTAGAAGCAAAAGTAAACAATGAAAACTGGATAATCAGCCAAGAAGCCGTAGAAAAACTAAAAGAACAACAAAAAACCATAACCATAAACCGCACCCTTCAAGGCAAAGAACTTGTCGGAAAAACTTTTGAAAACCCCTTAACACATGATAAATTACCAATCCTACCAGGATGGTTTGTAAACACTAAAACAGCAACAGGCATAGTCTACAGCGTCCCAGCACACGCACCATTTGACTGGCTAGCATTAAAAGACCTTCAACAAAAACCCGAAACACTACAACAATTCAACATAAACCCCCAAATGGTTCTACAAATCAAACCAATCTCTATCATCGAAATTGACGGATACGGAGAATATCCTGCAGAAGAGATAATAAAACAAATGGGAATTAAAAATCAACATGACCCAAAAGCAGAACAAGCCACAAAAGAACTCTACAAAAAAGAATATCACAGCGGCAAACTCAAACCCAATTGTGAATCATACGCAAATAAATCAATAAAAGAAATCAAAACTCAATTAGCCACAAACCTAGAAAAACTCGGTATATCTGACAAAATGTACGACCTCTCTGAACAGGTAACATGCCGATGCACAACCACATGCATAGTAAAAATTCTCCAAGACCAATGGTTTTTAAACTATACAAACCCAGAATGGAAAGAAAAAGCCAAACAAGTTATCGCCCAAATGAAAATCTATCCAGAAACTGCCCGTACCAACTTTTACACTACAATCGACTGGCTAAAAGAATGGGCATGCGCTAGAACAACAGGTTTTGGAACACCACTCCCCGGGGGCAACGGATGGATAATTGAAACCCTAAGCGATTCCACAATGTACATGGCATTTTACACTATAAACAAACATATAACCCAAAACAACATCACCCCAGAAGCCCTAACCCCACAAGTCTTTGATTACATCTACCATGGTAAAGGCAACAAAACCCAAATCAGCAAAACAACAAACATTACAACACAATTATTAGATGAAATGCGTAAAGAATTCCTATACTGGTACCCCTTCGATTTAAGAAACTCTGCTAAAGAACTAGTACCTAATCACCTCTCATTTTGTATCTTTCACCACGCCGCCCTATTTCCACCTCAACACTGGCCAAAAAGTATAGGCGTAAACGGCATGCTAATGGTAGAAGGCCAAGGCATGCACAAAAGCAAAGGCAACTTTATCACTCTAAAAAACGCCATCGACAAATACGGAGCAGACGCCACCCGATGCGGCCTAATGATAGGCGCAGAAGGCATGGATGACCCTGACTGGAAAGCAGAAAACATAAATGAAATAAAAAACAAATTCGAAACCCTCACAACATTTGCCACCAACATCCTAACAACACCCCAACAACAAGAAAACACACAACTCGAACATTGGCTACAAAACAAAATACAACAACGCATCCAAGAAGTCACCCAAAACCTCGAAGAACTAAAAACTCGCACAGCACTCCAAACAGCCTTATTTGAAACATGGAACGATATAAAATGGTACATACAAAGAAAAGGCAACACAAACACCACCACACTAACAGACACCATAAAAACATGGATAAAACTACTCACACCCTTCGCACCCTACATGTGTGAAGAACTATGGAGCCAAACAAATCAAACAAACTTTATCAGCACCACACCATGGCCAAAACCAGATGAAACAAAAATAGACATTACAGCAGAAGAACAAGAAAACCTAATTACCGACATATTAACCGACACCCAAAACATCCTCAAAGCCACCAAAATCACACCTACCAAAATAGTCATCTACACCGCAGCACAATGGAAATGGCAAATCTACCTAAACATCCTTGAAAAAACAAAAACTGGTGAAACAAAAATTTCAGAATTCATGAAAGAATACACAAACACTCCCGAACTAAAACCACACATAAAAAACATTGCCACTCTAATACCCAAAATCATCAAAACGACAACAAAACTTTCCCAAACTCGCAAAACAAATCACATAAAAATCCAACAAACAAACGAAAAACAAACCATACAAAACGCTACAGAATTTTTCAAAGAAAGATTCAACGCCGAAATACAAGTCTACAATGAAGAAGAAACAGACCGTTACGACCCCAAAAACCGTGCACAAACAGCAATACCCTACCAACCCGCAATCTATATTGAATAAAAAAAGATTTCAGACTGCACAACAACCAAGGTATTTTCCCCCAAACACACAAATACACAACCACCGTAAATGCACAAACACTACACATAGTTTTTAACGTGATGTTTTTAGTGTTTTTGTGCAGTCTGACTTGTGCATTTGTTATTTTTGTATTCTCAAACCTTACATAAACACTACTAAACAATCAAAATAGACAAATACAAACGCAAAAACATGCAATTATGCAAATAAAAAAAGATAAAATACTAAGCAGCATTAAAGTCTAATTAGTATTAAGAATCATTGGATATAGTATTATGTTAAATGTTTTTACAAAATACAAATTATGCATGAATAGTATTAAAAACCGTTTTTATATAACACTATCATCTATTATGTAGCAATCAAAAACCTAACTTGTTACAACTAAATGGTATTGTTTTGTGTATTTGTAGCATGATTTTTCATAACTTTAATAATATACAATCCAGCATAAATAACTTTACTAAAAAGTAAATCAATTACATATTTAAATTAAAAAACGTTTTACAAAAAAACAATATTTAAATACACAATAAAGTACAATACATACAGTGAAAAACATGAAAAAACAAAAACAAAACAACACCCAAAACACAGGCACACTCGAAAATCTATTCGGAGGAGTAACAGCAAAAATCCTAGACTTTCTATCTGTCTTTCGCGATTGGGACTATAGCAAACAAGACATAGCAAAAAACAGCAACGTATCACTACGACACGCTATAATGGCAATAGACAAATTAGAAGAAAAAGGAATCTTAAAACACACACGCAACGTAGGTAACAGCCAAATGTACAAATTCAACACATCTAATGAAACAGCCATGTTATTACAAAAATTTACGTTAAGCCTTGCTTTTGATGATGGTGTAAAAATTGTGGCACAAGAAGAAGAACACGAAAAACAAGAAATTATAAAACATAACGTGCCATCTGACAAACTATAGATACATCTATTTTTTAATAGTTGATGCAGAATGCTTGTTTAGAACATACTGGTTATTTATGTGGACAAAAAGTAAGTTAAAAACATTTAATCACACTATTAAAGTGGAAAAATAGTGTTTTTAGCACGCTTTATAATTTCTTTCTCTTTATCAGAAGGCTCATTTTGGATATCTTTTATTAACTCCTCCGCAGCTTTACCGGTTACAGGAGGATTACGAGGCGGTCTCATTTTTCATCACACACAGTTCATAAGTAAAAATGCCATATATATGTCACTATATAAAAAAACATGAAGCACCATTACTGACGCCATACATTACACAATTTATAGTTAGATTCTTTACGAATCTATTTACCCCTCTCTAAAAAGAAACGCATAGTATTCAATGATTCAAGTACCTTAGTAAATCCACATTTTCATTATACATTAGCACTGCATTGTCACATGTAAATATTTGAGCACGATCTTTAACTATGTCACAGACACATTTACGTAGATACACTGTACGTTTTTTAGGAATATACAACACGTAATCAACCAAACTTTTTCACCATCATTAACATTTTTTAACGTGACTTTTTGTCCTGTTAGTAAACCTTAATAATTACTAATAGAATTACGCAGTATCTATCAACAGAAGGCGAAAAGATGCATTTACTAAACTTTAAAGAACTATCTAATCAAGAACTCACACAACTAGTCGATACAGCAATAACAATAAAAAATTTTTCGCAAAAATACACCAAAGCTTTAGAAGGCAAAACAGCCGCATTAATTTTCCAAAAAACATCCACACGCACACGCGTTTCATTTGAGGTTGCGATGACTCAAATGGGTGGACATAGCCTTTTTTTGGATTGGAAAACCACCAATTTCACAATGGCAGACCTTACCGATGAAATAAAATACTTGTCACGAAATGTTGATTGCCTTATGGCAAGACTTCTATACAATTCAGATTTAAACAAAATAGCAAGAGCCAGCCGTGTACCAGTCATCAACGGATGTGACGAAAAATATCACCCAAGCCAAGCCTTAGCAGACCTAATCACTATGAAAGAAAAAATAGAGAATTTATCAAAAGCAAAAATGGTTTATGTTGGCGTCCATAATAATGTTACAAATTCTTTAATTGAAGCCTGTACTAAAACAGGTGTAAAAATAATAACAGTCTGTCCTATTTTTAATGAAGCCTCAAAAGACAAAGAACTCTTAGAAGAAGCAAAAAAAACTGGTCTTTGGGAATCCACATTAGATTTGGAAAAAGCAGTGTTAGATGCAGATTTTGTATACACTGACACATGGGTTGATATGGAATTTTTTACAGATAACAAATATGCTAAAGAAAAAGAGAAGCGTATGAAAATTATGATGCCATATCAAATCAACGCTGAATTGCTCAAAAACACCAATGCATATATAATGCATGACATGCCAATACATCGCAATTACGAAATTACTGTTGAAGCTATTGAGAACTTCAAAAGTTTAATTTATGAACAGGCAGAAAATAGATTGTACTCAGCCAAAGCAATTCTGCTAAAAATGATTGGAACCTAAGTTTTATGTAAATTTAGATATATCCAGTTTGTGGAAGGAAAAATGAATACTAATTTTAAAACAACACTTACTAACCGTTTACTATTATTATGGTTGCTGAATGATGCTACGAAATATAACACTGTAGGAGCTACCAAAGCACACAAACTAACTTATCTTTCTCAATTGGCTATGACAAAACAAAAAGAAAAAGGTTTAAGTTATAACTTTAAAAAACTAGATTGTGGCCCATATAGTGACAAATTAAAAATTGATTTAAAATGGTTGGAACAACAACAATTAATTACTTCTGAACCATTCAAAGATGGTGAATTATTTCAGAATACAATTCATGGGAATAAAATAATTTCTGATTTTGAAGAAATGTTTACAAGAAATAACACGTTCATACGTCGAATTAGTGATGTAAATTGTAAATACGCTAAATATAACACACATAATCTAGTGTCTATTGTGCATAGGCAACGTAACCCAGAATATCCCAATATAACCATTCATAAAACACCTCTTAATGACACGATTTTACATGCTTTACCGTCTGAATCGGCGAAAAATGAATTTATTATCACTCCAGAAGAAGAAGAAACTTTAGAAATTTATATGGATGTTGAACTTTTTAAAAATATTAAAGAAGCTTGTGATTCTGTCAGATCAGAGCATTTGTTTAGTTTGTATGAAGTGTTTTAAATAGTGTTTACTCCCTTTTTTAGTTCTAAAGGCAACCTCCGAAAACCAATATTTTACACCTTATTTCTCCAAATAAATACAGTTAACCCGGCACAATTTCCATACTTTACCCTTTACTACACAATATACTGTTGATAGCTAAAGGGGTTTTCGGAAGTTGCCTAAAATTTGTTAAAAATTCATTTAGCTAATAATTGTTAGGTGTTACTTTATTAAGGGTATGTAACAAAATATTTGAGTGGTTCGAAAAATAATGGATTATGCTATTATTGCTGGCGCGTATGGAAAAATTGAGGCAACAACTAAACGTCTTGAAATGATAAATATACTTGTGGATTTGTTAAAAATCACGCCTAAAGATGTTGTAGCAAAGATTGTTTATCTCACACAGGGTAAACTCTACCCAGATTTTGTGGGTATAGAAATAGGTATAGCAGAAAAGTTAGCTATAAAAGCTCTTGTTCGCGCCTCAGGGAGAAAAGAAAGTGAAATATTAGCAAATTTGCAGAAAATTGGTGATCTTGGAGAAGTAGCAGAAATTCAGCTTGCTAAAAAGAAGCAATCTACTTTTTTTTCTAAAACTCTTACTGTTGAACATGTTTATGAAATGTTGGATAAGATGGCAAAAACGTCTGGTTTAGGAGCTGTGGATATGAAAATGGCTGTTTTTGCGGGTTTACTTTCAGATGCTTCGCCTAAAGAGGCAAAGTATCTTATACGTACTGTTACGGGTAATTTGCGGTTAGGTGTTGCGGATATGACAGTGTTGGAAGCGTTGGCTATTGCGTATGGTGGTGGGAGGGAGGCTCGGGAGTTGATTGAGCGTGCTTACAATATTTGTTCAGATCTTGGCAGGGTGTCAGATATTCTTGTTAAAGAGGGGTTGGAAGTAGTAAAGTTGATGCAGGTAATGCCGTTTGAACCTATTCGTCCAATGTTGGCGGAAAGGTTGTCTTCTCCTGAAGAGATTTTAGAAAAATTTTGTGGGAAATGTTTAGTTGAGTACAAATATGATGGTGAGCGTATTCAGGCGCACAAACAAAATAGCTGTGTTAATCTTTATTCAAGAAGGTTGGAAAATATTTCCAGTCAGTATCCTGATGTTGTTGCTTTAATTAGGAAACATGTGCAAGCTGATGAGGCAATTTTTGAAGCTGAATGTGTTGCAGTAGATATAGAAACAGGAGATTTAAGGCCTTTTCAGGAACTTATGCATCGTCGTCGTAAGTATGGTATAGAAAATGCAGTTGAACAGTATCCAATTACATTGTTTGCTTTTGATTTGTTGTTTGTTAACGGTAAAGACTTAACTCGTGAACCTTTAACAAGTAGGCGTGCGGCCTTAGAAGAAACTCTAAACAAGAATTCTCAACTTCAGATTGCTACACAAAGAGTTGCTAATAATTCTAAAGAGTTGGAAGATTTTTTTGAAAAAGCTGTAGCAGAAGGTTGTGAAGGTTTAATGTGTAAATCCATCAATAAAGATTCTGTGTATCAAGCAGGGAATCGTGGTTGGTTGTGGGTAAAGTATAAGCGAGATTATAAGAGTGAGATGACAGATACTTGTGATTTGGTTGTGGTGGGTGCTTTTCATGGTAGAGGGAAGCGTGCTGGAGCGTATGGGGCGTTATTGTTGGCAACGTATGATTCAGAAAAGGATGTGTTTGAAACTGTGACAAAATGTGGTACTGGTTTTACTGATAAAGATATATCAGATTTGTATGTAATGTTGCAGAGTCATGTTGTTACTCGAAAACCTTTGAAGGTTTTATCAATGTTGGAGGCGGATGTTTGGTTTGAACCGTTTGTTGTTTTAGAAGTTTTAGGTGCAGAGGTTACGTTAAGTCCAATTCATATGTGTGCTATGGATTATATTCGTAAAAATAGTGGGTTTGCAATTCGTTTTCCAAGGTTTACAGGTAAATATCGTACAGATAAAGGTTCTCAAGATGCTACAACTTCAAAAGAAGTTGTGGATATGTACCAAAAACAACTTAAACAAATCAGTTAAGTCTAAATATTCTAAAAGTTAAAATTGGTAAGGCGTTAATCATTAAAATATGTAATTGAGGGATCTGTGTGACGTTAGATTCTGAAAAAATGAAGGCACTCATTGCGTTTAAAAAGCATTTAGAAACACAACTTGAGACGTTAAATGTTGAAGTTAGAGAAGTTCAAACGTTATTAGAGATAGTTAATTCTATGTTGCTTGAAAAAGGGTTTAAACGAGGAGATCTAAAAGAGGTATTGCCAAAAGAAGTGGTGTTACCAAAAGAAGTGGTGTTGCCAAAGCAAAAGCAGCAGCAAGTTGAATCGTTAAGTGATATGCAAGACAATTCAGTTTTTGCTGTAACAGCAACAGATCAAGATAAAGATAATGTATTTCCGTTGAAAACAATGAATAATGAAGAAATGTTAGCGTTAATTTGGTTTGATAAAGGTGTCATGCATGTATTGCCGGATGAAAGTAAACAGTTTAAAACTAATGTGCCGCCATTTCAAAAATTTTTAGTAGAAAAAGTTTTAACTAAAATGAGAGAAAAAGATTTGGATCTTTTACAGAGTAAACAGTTAGAAGCAAACAAAACGTTTTCTTTTAATATTATTGAAGAAGATTATCTAATACGAGAGTTGGTAATACATAATGTAGATGATGAACGGTTAAAAGAGTTGAAATCAAGTATTCGTTGGACTCTGGAAAAAATGTATGAAAAAATGAAGAATTAATGTTTTTTAAGAATATTTTTGTGCAAAAAACGTAAAAATTTTATTTTTCTTTTTTTGTTTTCAACTTAAACGAGTTATTGTAAGTGTTTCTCTATAACCTCAGTTATTTTCTTTTTAGCAGATAACCCAATAAGTCGTTCAACTTCTTGGCCGTTTTTAAACAATATCATTGTCGGAATACTTAAAATTTGGAAATTCTTAGCTGTAGAAGGATTGTTATCAACATCAAGTTTACAAACTAACACTTTTCCAGAGTACTCCTGAGCTATTTCATCTATAGTTTGCGCTAACGCCCTACATGGACCACACCACGTTGCCCAAAAATCAACGAAAACAAGACTACTACTCTTTAAAGTCACACCAAAATTATCATCTGTAACTTGGAAAGGGGAACTCAAATCACCATACACTCCTTTAGATTAAATAAGAAATCTTTTTGACACATATAAAGAGTTCGCGTAACATTCAAACTGACAGAACCAAAAATAATCAAACCACACATACACATCAAAAAAAGAATAAAAAAATTATTGAATCTCTATACTTCCACGAAGCAACCGCACATCAGCAATTTGACCTGTATCAGCATAAAGCCCAATAGCCACCATATTTATACCACTAGGATAAATTTGATCAAGACGCAATTCAACATACCAATAAGGAAACAAATCAACAGAATTACCTCGTGTATGCGGTACAAGTTGAACTGACACAGGCGGACTTAGAGTTTTAAAACCTGAAACTTGTTTTCCTTCAATAGTCTGAGTTAAAGTTCTCACATAATTCTCAGCTATTTCAATTGCTTTCTCTTCAGATACAGAAACCAAATTATTACCTACATTAAACAAGAAATAACTATCAGTCATTGTAACCAAAATATTATTCTGAAAAGTCATTTGTAACCCTTTACTCTGATAATCTACACCATTTTCAGTATACATCCAAAGCAACTCAGCAGAAGAACCAGAATTATAAAGTTGCAATTTCATATTACCCTCAGTTATAGTTGTACTCTGCGTTGAAGACACTTTACTTAAAAGATTAATCATATCTGCCAAATACGCATCACCAGAATACTGTTGATAACCATACAAAACCGCATAAGCACTAACAATAAGATTGTTAACCTGATCTATATTAGATATAGGATAACTTTCAATCATAACAAGTTCATACCTAGAAAAATGATTATTCCTTAAACGAAACAGCGTATTTAAATTACTAGTACTGCTTGTCAACGAGTATGATACTTCTTCTTCAGCTACACCCCCAAAATCAGTTCGCCACTGCAAAGTATTACTTAACAAAGTAACAGTATAACTTTTAGTATCAATATGTGTAACATTAGATAAAAAATTAGCAATCCTACTAGCCCCCATACCCCAAGACAACAATTGTTGATTTTCTTCACGAACATCTTGCAACGAATTTGATAACTGAAAATTTTGATAAACCTGTATACCAGAAAAACTTGCCAAAAATATAATCACAATTAACATTACACCAAAAACAGAACGCCCTCTACGAAAAAACCCACGATGTTTAGGTTCAACATTATGCACATCTTCCACACCTTTTAGAGCACTAACACTAGCTTGCCCAAAAGAAGACAACTTATACTGACCATTATCTAATTTAGAAATTAAATCACCAAGACTTTCAAGATGATAAGTCAAATTTGGCGTTGAAATACCAAGAGCATCTACAAGCTCCATAAAAGTCATAGATTTAACATCAAGCAACCGTAGAATTTTTCTTCTTACAGGATGTTTAAACGAACTAAACATTATCGAGTAAATTTCATCTTCAGTATTACCAGACAACATCTGCCACCACTACATAACAACATATCTTAAGCTATAAATTTTTAGTCAGATTAAGAATAAAAAAGAAGAAACACCACTATTGCCACTATATACAACACCCTTAAAACCCAACACAGCTTAGCCAAAACCAAAACAAACAAAAACTCTATCACTTTACAAAGAATTCCACTTATAAAACTAGTTAACTATTAACAAAGAGTTGATTGTGCATAAAACTTGCCACGACAGTTAGTCTTCATGACTATAAACTCTATAAACACACACCTGGTTTTGCATTAAAAGATTAAGAGAACTTGAATTTAAATCATCAATATTTATGAAAATTACCCAAAAATTTTGGACATTAGACATTACAACTTAACAGTTTAACATTAAAACAAAACTTTTACCAACATACAGTCACATCATAAAAACATTGAACACGTACACTCTTAAATAGACTATCGCGGTTGTGTAAAAAGTTAAAGACAAAAAAATACGATTTAACAAGCCAGACAAACAGTATACATAAGAACAAGTTACAAGAAGAATAAGCGCATCATCAAAACCTAGTCAGCCGTTATTCGCGGACTGAACTTAGGTAATGCTAACGTTTTGGATGTCAAAGTATCGTTTTGCTAAAAAGCGCAACCGTTCGGCGTTTTTACCATTTTTGCCAATAGCAACACCCTTGTCTTTAGGATTTACGGTAATAACCGCCATTTTTTTACCATCAGTACGTTCAGTAACACGAATTTCACGCACATTCGCAGGTTTTAAAGTGTTTTTCATGAATTGAACGGGGTCTTCACTATACTCAATGATTTCATGTGTTTTTCCAGTCATTCGTTCAAGTGTATGAATATTTCTACCACCTTTACCTATAGCTACGCCTACTTGACCCTGATTTACGATGAAAATTACCCGACCCTGCTCTTCATCAATTATACAGTCCTTAACACTTGCGCCACTTATGCTTTCAAACAATGCGATATAACGCATTTCATCGCACGTGATTTTTATACCGGTTGTCATTGCCCTCCTCCAACTATATCTTGAATCTCAGATGTTTCCACTATTTTAAGAATATCTGAATCTCCTGATTCCCTGATACTTAACGCCGAAATTATGAACAGTCTACCTGCAACTTCAGCCAAATCCATTGATGTACCCTTGTAGGTTATCACAGGAACTTTTGATATTTTACCATAGTATTCTATATCATCTTTTATATCTTTTGGACAGTTAGAAGCTAAAATAATTATTTTAGCTTTACCAGTTTTAGCATTTTGCAACGCCGAATTGGCTCCGAAAGAAACTTTGCCAGTTTTAACGGCTAACGCAATTGCTTTATCTATATTTATCATGCTTCAGTTTTTCCTCCATCTTTTTCTTGATTTTCAAATGTGGACATGTACAATTCAACTAGGCCTGTACCGATTGGTATTGACTGCCCAACTATAACGTTTTCTGTTACACCAGCTAAAGGATCACTTTCACCTCTAACCGCTGCCTCAACTATGTTTGGAATGGTGATTTCAAACGCGGCG
This sequence comes from Candidatus Bathycorpusculum grumuli, assembly GCA_009776805.1. Lineage (GTDB taxonomy): Archaea > Thermoproteota > Bathyarchaeia > Bathyarchaeales > Bathycorpusculaceae > Bathycorpusculum > Bathycorpusculum grumuli. Next base: position 31,203 of record WRNB01000005.1, read on the forward strand.
CGAGCTAAAACACTTGCCTTCTTACCGCTGATACCATGTCTACCAATTTGTTGCACCTCACCAGTCGTGGTCATCATGTCTGCTACCAACATAACGTGCCTTACGTCAACATCTAAACCTTGATCTTCCAACACACCTTTCGCCTCATTAATTAAAGCATTTCTTGCTGCTTCAACACCCAACGTTTTTGCAATCTCATGTATATTATTTGTTGATGTTCTTGACGTATCTACACCTATGATTTCTATAACCTTGGCAATGTTTGAACCATCAGTACGAATTACCCATTCACCATTTTCTTCTGTAACTAGTACCCGCTTAATGTCTGGAACACCTTTAATATGCGCTGCTGGTAATTTAACTAACAGCCGTTTTAATGCTTCGGTTTTCTTTGGTTTTATCTCAAGTACATCATCAATTATCGTTACTGTAGTGTTTAACAATTCAAGACGCATCTTAACATCATCAATTGTTATACTACGATCAGTCATCATTGTACGATTAAGTTCAACAATTATAGCTTCTTTAACTGGATCTTCATAAATTGCTGTCGCCAGATTTTCAAGCGAAGTATATATAATATCTCTTGCTACTCCAACAGCTCCCTCTTTACTTTTCGCATTTTCACCCATTAGATAAATTGTCATAATTGGTGTTGAAGGTATTTTACGTGCATCTACGATTTCGATTAATCGAGGTAAACCTAAAGTGACGTTTTGTTCTTTTACACCTGCATAATGGAAAGTTCTAAGAGTCATCTGTGTACCAGGCTCACCGATAGATTGTGCAGCCACAATACCAACGGCTTCTCCAGGCTCCATTAATGCACTTTTATATTGTTCAGCTGTTAAAGTTGTAGCTTTTTCTACACCATCTTTACTTAATTTATTCTTTGCAAAAATACTTTTAAGTTGTTCAAGTAAAATTGGAGTAAGCTGGCCTTCTACGATTTGAAGCTGTTTCTTTATGAACTCTGTTGGAGCTGGTTCACCTACATAGTCTTCACCGATTTTAATTTGTTCGATGAGACGACTAACGTTAACTGCTTTACCATGATCACTTTTTGCTGGGTCAACACCGTCTTCACCATAACAAAACTGGATAATATCACCAGCTGAATCACGAACAGTATTATCGTATTCTAGACGGATATGTTCAAGTGCGTTAATAAGCCTGCGCTGCATGTAACCACTTTGTTGAGTACGTACCGCAGTATCAACTAGACCTTCTCTACCACCCATAGCATGGAAGAAAAATTCAATTGCGTCAAGACCAACTTGATAAGAATTATACACGAACCCTCTTGCTTTTGGCTGCGGATCGTTTTCTTTGAAATGTGGTAATGCACGTCCTGCATAACCTCGAAGAATACGTTTACCTCTGACTGATTGTTGACCAACACAAGCAGCCATTTGACCAATGTTAAGGCTTGAGCCTCTTGCACCTGTTCTAGTCATGACAATACCAGCATTATCTAAAGTAAAGTCTTCGTCTGCAATTTTACCTGATTCATCTCTGGCTGTTGAAAGCTCATGCATAACATAGATTTCAAAAGATTCTTCCAGAGTTTGACCAGGTAATCGTGCTAGAGTTCCATTTTGGAAGTTTACAATGTGCTCATCAATCTTTTTCTGTGTACGATCCATTGTTTTTGCCATACGACTTCGAGCTTTTGGCGAAAGCACTAGCTGATCATAAGTATAACTAAAACCTCTCATAGAAATGAAAAGTTTCAACAAATGTGTAACATTATTAAGGAATGCTCTACCTGCTTGTGTACCGTAATCCTTTATAATTCTGTGAAGCAAACTTTCAGATTGCTCAGATCCAATACTTCGTCTGTCAATAACACCTGAAACCAGTTGACCGTTATGTACTACAACGTAAGCATCGTGTTTGCATTTATCGCCTTCACATTTATTACAACCCTGACAAATGTTTGCTTTCAATACATAGTTTAGAGTTTTTGGCAAGAATAAACTAAAGATTTGTTTACCTGACCACATTGGTTGTGGTTCTTTAATTTCAGGTTCTGGAAGTTCACCAATATAGCCTGTGGTTATTAACAGACGATCTACTTGTTCACGAGTAACATAATTACCTTTTCGTGTAAAGTAGTATGCACCTGTAACAAAGTCTCTGATTGCGCCAATGATTGGACCGCCAAATCTTGGAGAGAGAATTTGGTCTTGAACTTGCATAAGTAATAACGATTCAGTTCTAGCTTCTTCACTTTGTGGAACGTGAAGGTTCATTTCATCACCATCAAAGTCTGCGTTGTATGGTGGACAGACACAAAGATGCATACGGAAAGTTTTGTATGGTAAAACTCTTACGTAGTGAGCCATAATGGACATACGGTGAAGTGATGGCTGTCGATTAAATATTGCAATATCACCGTTCTTTAGGTGACGTTCAATTACAAAGCCAGTTTCAACAGCTTCAGCAATTTTTGTACGGTCAACTACGAATTCAAGACGGATGCGTTTACCATCTGGTCGGATAATATATAATGCACCAGGATAGTTTTCTGGACCATTTAATACAAACTTTTTCATTTCTTCAATGTTCCAAGCAGTTACTTTTTCTGGAACTGATAATCGCATAGCTACGTCTTGGGGTACACCTACTTCGTTTATGTCCAAGTTTGGATCAGGGGATATAACAGTACGAGCGGAGAAATCAACACGTTTACCCGAAAGGTTGCTTCTAAAACGTCCTTCTTTACCTTTTAAACGTTGACTAAGTGTTTTTAGTGCTCTACCACTTCTGTGTCTCGCAGGTGGAATACCTGAAGCTTCGTTATTGAAATAAGTTGTAACGTGGTATTGTAATAATTCGCTGAGGTCTTGAATAATAAGTGTTGGTGCGCCTGCTTCCATGTTTTCTTTTAGGCGTTGATTAATTCGGATAATATCTACAAGTTTATGGGTTAAGTCATCTTCAGAACGTATACCTGATTCAAGAGTGATTGATGGACGAACATACACAGGAGGAACTGGTAAAACTTGTAGAACCATCCATTCTGGTCGAGCAACCTTAGAGTTAAAACCTAGAATTGCAAGGTCTTCATCGCTTATACGTTCAAGGCGTTCGCGAATCATACTTGGAGTAAGTGGTTCAGTTCCTAACTCTGTTGCTTCAACATACTTTGTTGGTTTTTCGAAAGTTATTTTATATTGAGCAGATGCACAATAAGGACATTGTTTTGATTTAATATCAGTCATAATTTCCTTGTATACATCATCAGGTATGTTACCAAGTAATTCACGATATCTTTCAATTTTCTGCAGCGATTTTTTAGACGCCTCCTCAGAAAGTAAAATACGCCCACAACTACGACATGTTGATTTTATCAAGTCGGAAATAATTTTAGTAAATTCAATATGCACAATTGGTACAGCAAGTTCGATATGTCCAAAGTGACCCGGGCATCGGACGGCGGTGTTTCCACAGGTTTTACAACGCTGTCGTGGCTCAAGTGTTCCTAATCGGCCATCCATTAATCCAGCTGTAATCGGTGCACCATCTTCATCGTAAGTATCAGGGGTTTGAATTTCAACGACAGATTGTTTTCGGAGATCTTTTGGTGAAATTAAACCAAATGAAATCTCATCAACTATTTTATGAATCAATTCTTCCAATGCCATGATTATGCTTTCTCCTTAAGTTTTAATTTTGGTGTGATACAAAGACTCTGTAACTCTTGTAATAACAATTTAAAAGCGTAAGACACAGCAACAGGAGCAATCTTTACTTTTTCATCACATATTTTACAGACATAACGCCTTTGTTTCATGTCGAAATAAGCTATTTGACCGCATGTCTCGCAAATGTGTAAGATGTACTTGTCAGATTCCTCAAGTAACCGATCTCTTAGCAACATAGCTGCACCGTGGCCAATAAGGCAGTCTCGCTCCATTTCTCCGAACCTAAGACCACCACCTCTAGCTCTACCTTCAGTTGGTTGCCGAGTGAGCATTTGAACTTGACCTCTTGCTCTGGCATGTATTTTGTCTGCGACCATATGATGTAGTTTTTGGTAATAGACCACACCAACAAAGATGTCTGCAACAAATTTTTCGCCTGTAGTCCCGTTATAAAAGACTTCACTACCTGTGTGACTAAAACCTAACTTTACTAAATTGTTTCGGATTTCAGTTGGTTCTTCATTTGCAAATGGAGTACCATCACCGGGTTTTCCGCGAGCTGCCGCAGCTTTTCCAGATAAAGATTCTATAAATTGACCAATAGTCATTCTTGAAGGAATAGCATGAGGGTTTATAATTAAATCTGGGGTTATGCCTTCGTCGGTAAATGGCAGATTTTCTGGCGGTACAATTAAACCAATTACGCCTTTTTGTCCGTGACGACTTGCAAATTTGTCACCAAGCTCAGGGATACGTTGATCACGCACACGAACTTTGACAAGTTGGCTGCCTTCGCCAGATTCAGTTATGAATATTCCATCTACGATACCAGTTTCACTTGGTCGCATGTCCACACTGGTGTCACGCATTGATGGACCTTTTAGTTCGAATTCTTTGTATTCTTCAAGAAATCTTGGTGGACTAATTCGACCAATTAGAACATCACCACCAACTACTTGGGATTCAAGGCTAATGATTCCATCTGGTTCAAGTAAACGGTAGTATTGTTCGCCTCTATAACCGCGTGTGCCAGCTTCGGGAACTGTGAATTTGTCTTTCAAACCGCCTAAATATTGCCGACATTCTGCCTCGTATATACGGTAGAAAGTTGATCTGAATAATCCACGTTGAATTGAAGCTTGGTTAAATATAATAGCGTCTTCCATATTGTAACCTTCAAAACTAAGCACAGCAACAATACAGTTTTGACCAGTTGGACGTTGTTTATAACCCATGACGTCCATGTTTTCTGTTTGAACTAGTGGTACTTGTGGGTAGTGTAAGATGTGACTTCTTGTATCGGTTCTGTTATGAAAGTTTGTTCCGTAAACACCTAGAGCTTGTTTTGCCATTGCTGCTTGGTAAGAGTTACGGGGAGACTGGTTGTGTTCTGGATATGGAATTGTTGAAGCGCAAATGCCAAGTATTGTGTATGTTGCAATTTCGAGGTGGGTTGTTTCAGAGTTAATGTCCTCGTTTGTCAGGGCTATGTATGCGTTTTCTTCTTCTTCGGCGTCAAGGTATTCGATGTAACCTAATTTAATTATGTCTTCCCATGTCCATTCTCCAAGTCCAATTTTTTCGATGTGTTCAGGTTGGAGTTGTGGTACACAGTTTTCGACGACTATTAGGGGTCGCCTTACGCGGCCTTCGTCAGAGTTTGTGTGTACTTCTTCAGTTGATGTTTGTGACTTGTTAAAGTATGTAATGTTTACTTCTGTTGAGATTTCGCCTGAACGACGTTTTTTACGGAAGCTTTTGACCATTATTTTGGATGAATTGTGGTAACCAATTATGTTTCCATCTACAAAGACTTTGGCACCTGTGAGACGTTGGTCAATTGTTGCTTCTGATGCAGGTATTGTTCCCATTTCGAACAGAATTTGTTTTATCCTATCAGGGTTTACGCCAACTGCTATTGTGGCAGATAATGCCAAGTTTTTGACAAGACCACAATTAGAGCCTTCTGGGGTTTCGTTTGGACATAGACGACCCCAATGGGTGGGGTGTAAGTCTCTTGCTTCAAAGTTTGGTTGGCTTCTGCTTAGGGGTGATTGAAGGCGTCTTAAGTGACTAAGAGTTGAGATATAGTTGGTTCTGTCAAGTAATTGTGTAACGCCGACTCTTCCTCTGCCCCAGTTTCCTGTTGCTAGTGCATGTTGGAATCTTTCTGAGATTATACCAGGCCTTACTGCGGCTGATACTGTGATAATTGGGCCTTTAACACCAATGCGTTCAAGTTGGTATTTGATGTCTCGTGTCAAGTTGCGGAAGGATACACGGAAGAGATCTGCAAGTAGTGGTCCACCGAGACGGAGACGTTTGTTTTTGAAGTGATCTTTATCGTCTTGTTGGCGTATGCCAAGTTTTAGTTGGATAACACGGTATGCCATTTCGCCTAGGAATAGGGCTTTTTCTTTACGATTAACGTCGCTTCTGCCTAAGTGGGGTAAAAAGTTTTTATCAATTGCTGTTTCGGCTTTTTGAAGTCGATATTCTTCTACTTGTCCGTGGGCTACACGGTTACCAATGAAGAGAATAGCGTCAGAAGATGTATCAACGCCAATAGCTTTTTCAAAAGAAGCTGCAAGTTGTGTTTGTATCTCATCGTCAAGACTTACTGCTTCTGCGATGTCTTTGTCTTTTTCTAAGCCTAATGCGCGCATAATAACGATGAATGGAATTTCTGTTGGCACACCAGGCATTGTTACATAGATTGAATCATCGGATTTTAATTTGAGTTCTATTCTTGCGCGGAACCCGACTGTTGTTGAGAAAATTTTTGCTTGATAAACAGGGCTGGTACCTTTGTCATCTATGTCAACAATTACACGGTTAGGTGCAAGGTCTTCCATAGCTACGATGACACGTTCAGAACCGTTTACAACAAAGTATCCTCCAGGGTCATCTGGGTCTTCACCTACTGCGATTAATTCTTCACGGGATAGTTGACAAAGTAAGCAAAGTTTGCTTTTCAGCATAACTGGGATGTTTCCAATATACACAAGTTCTGTGTCTTGTTCTCGTCCGTCTACCACTGGAGTCATTTCAAGTGCAATTGGTGCGCTATATGCAAGGTTTCTTAGGCGTGCTTCCATTGGGTAGATTTCGTGTTTTGTTCCATCTACCTCAGTTACGTAGGGACTAGTTATCCTGCTTTGTGGGTCAATTACCCAGATTTGGCCAAGTTTTACTTTGTAGGGATTATCTGGAACTTCTATTTGAATTTCAGCTACTTCGCCTACAACTTCTTGTAAACCATGATCGATGAATTCATTATAACTATCAAGGTGTTGCCTTACTAGGCCTTTATCATTGAAAAATGCTTTTAATAATAAATGGGTATCTTCTTTCTGTAATTCTGTCATGCTAAACATCTCCAATCAAGTTAAACTTGTAAGTGCGAATTCTTGTTAAGCAGGTTTTTCTCACGTGAAAAAATTTCTCCTATTATGTCTGAGAGCAGAAATCAATTTAAAACACCTACATATAAACCTTACCATAACTGTTTCACTTAAACTGTGGGTTTACTAAACTTTCACAGAACCATAACATAAAAAAAACACATTAAACATGCGTGAAACACTAAAACACAAACACCACAAAAAAAACAACACACACAACATTTACACCTATTTACCCAATTTCACAACCATATTTTTGCAAAAAAACAATTACATAACTGTTTACAAACAAAAAATAACACTACCCGCCATAAACTAAACAGTAACCTATAAAAACTTTTCCCAAACTTATACCCCGCTAAACCGTAACCAAAACTTCAAGATTGGCATACAAGAAATTTTGTATAAACGACAACTTATCACTAAAAAAAGAGCTGACGCAAACCTTAAAAATCATAAATATAAGAAAAATCAAAAAATATTTAGGCTATGTTGACTTTTTTGTCTAAAGTGATATAGTAATCATAAAGTTTGTTGCTCGAGTTGAAATATCATTAGCCATAAGTTACATAGAATTTTTTAAATAATGATGTTGAATACTGTTGGGATGTATTGAAGATTGCGTTATGAAGAAAATTGCACACAATGATGCGACATCTACAGGCACAATGGATAAAGAAAACGGTTTATGCAATTGCACTGTGGAAAAAACATCACATGATAATAAAACTAAATTCATAGAAAAAGCGCATCCTCTATCGATAGTACTCTGGGCAGAGAATTTTTCAGAAGATAGAGTTAGTCATTTCGTTCAACTGTTACTAATAGTTGGATTTTCAGCACGCGAAAAACACTTTTTTTGTGATAGCATCGAAAAAACAAGTTGCTTGAAGGTGAACCTACTCAAAACAAAGTAAATGATTACTGGAAACCATATGCTTGTTACTACAACCCTAAATTCGAACATATTATATTCACAAACAATAATTCATTTATGAACAAATATTTTGAATCAAATAAAGAATTCAAAGACAACATGCAAATTTTTGAATTTCCATGTATAATGCGCGAAATAGATCAAAAAATTTATACACCTAAAACCATATACGGACACGCTTACGCGCCACATAAAAAACTAAGGGAAAAAACTGACCAAAAAACGCACAAACCGAAAGGAGACCTTCAACTGATGATGAAATTTGACACGCCACAAATCATACAAAAAATTATGGTTGAAACCGGTCAAGGGGAACATCTATCAAAAGTTATGGCGCAACAATTAAACAATGTACACGAGAAATTATATCCTGTTGTTAAGGCGTGGGCGAATGGAATAGAAAAGCCATTTGAGTTTACATTTCAAGGAAAAAAAATAACTTTAGACGAAGTACAAAATAGATATAAAAGAACCACACGTATTGACGCAATTCTGACTATGAATTCCTTTTTGAATAACCCTGATTCAATTAAACGATATAATAACCTTCAATTCATACAAAAATAATAGTGGTTTTCAAGTGGATTTTAGCGTTTTTAGTACTTTTGTAACCTATAAACAAAATATCGAAATAGATATAATTGATAGATACAATAAATTCATCGACAAATATGGCGTATTTTTGACAACAAATGGCATGGAGCACATATTTGTCCTTTTTACGCATGTTTATGCGCAATAAAGGTTTTTAAGTAAAACCGGCTTATTTAAGAACAGATATTATACCCAAAATATCAACATGAAAAAAATTTTATCCTATATTTGTACATTACAACATTATACCAAAACCAACTACAAACAAAAAAAGAAAAAATAAATAATCAAACACAAACAAAACAACAAAAACAAAGCCGATATCGCACGATAACTCTCCATAAGCCAAAACACAATAACAAAACTCTAAACACAACACCACAAAACAAACACACACCCACCAAACAACCAAAACTGCAAACGACCACCAAAACTAAACAAAACCCAAAAAACTCAAAATAAAGCAGAAATCAAAGAAAAACCCTAACCGCACCTTATTAGAAATTATAGAAAAATTTGACCTTAAAATATCATAAGGCAGCCTCCGAAAATCTTCTAAACATGGTTTGAAACGCTATTATACACCATTTTAGATGTAAAATGTGAGTTTCCGGAGGTTGCCATAACCAAGACTAAACCATGTATTTAAAAAACTTGGACAAACTTTTAAAAATATCACAATCGGAACCAAGTACTTGTCACAGTCATTACCGTTTTAACGCTTGATCAAACGCAAAACAATCACGCACAACATCCCTGCCATTTGCCTTGGAAGTTTAGTAAAACGCCTGTTAATGTTCCCAAAACCACAAAGATGTTTAATTACAGGCTGTTTTGACACATCAACTAATTAATTTTATATTTACTTTAACTTTTCAGTTGCCCATTTTTTAGCTTCAGCTACATCATTCTCATTTGGTCTACCACGTCTAACAAAACCAAAAGTTTTACCAAAACAAGTAAAATAATCAGAATCTAAATGCTGGCCTCTTAATTCAAGAGCATCTTTAACACCTTGATAAGCAAGTTTATCACTTGCACCACCACCTGCCCAAGTCATAAACAATACAAAACGTTTACCACTACCTAAATCGGCTTTTTTGATAAATGACAACAATTCTGTATAGGGTTCACCACCACGTATACCAGTACCAAGAAAAATTAAATCATATTCATCTAAAGATAAAGTTGATGAATCAAAAGTTTTAGTTAATTCTACTAAATTACAATTAGCAACTTGAGCAATTACTAACGCAATTTGAGCAGTATTATTCCTATGCGATGAGTAAATAACAATACTTTTCACGGTATTTTTCCTCCATATAGTAAATGAGTTATTGTTTAATAATTTGTTGGCTGTGTCTCTTAATCAGCTACTTTCTTTTACCATGTTATCTTAGATCAAACACGTCATTATTTAAACCAAAAATGCTCCAACATGTTTTTATGACAAAAACCGTTTAAAAATTATCAAACAATAACTGCTTACACAATATACCCAATGAAAATAACAAAACACATACAATAAAAACATACAACATTTTTTTTCCATACATCAAAACTAGTTTTGGTTTCAACCCTACCGAATTGGAGTTTGCAAACTTTTTTTTCCAAATAATCAAACCTGAAATCAAACCCACAACAACCAACACTAAAACTAGTACAAATAAAACAAAAACAAATTGATCTAAACCAAAAAACTGTTGAGTCCACATATTAGTCCCAGTAGCTTGAATAGTCATTGTCAAATTTTCAATGTACCAACCATTAGAGTTTGTAAAGTTTTGAGCAACCTCTACAGAACCAATAAAAAATCCCGTAGCTTTATCCCATTCTTTATGATGCCGTATTGAATCATTGCCATACGTTACAGTTCGAACTGCACCCAACACCTCTCTTTGCTCCTCACCACGAATAGGCACAACATAAGGTTCAAAATAAGAATCAAAAAAAGTATCACCAAAACCAAGATTAGCAGGAATAATTGTCCAACCACCAGTATTACCTTCAGTAAAATTATATTCCCAAACCGAACTACCAATTGTCCCATTAACAAATCTAACAATCATGTCCACAGAAAACGCGTCTCCATCAACTGACAAAACCTCCATTCGCATCCAACGCACATCATGAGTTGGCGGCAAACTACCAGTACCAGTTACAACAACATCATACTCCATCCAATCACCTTCCTTAAAACCTACAGTTTGCTCTGCATAAATAGAAGAAAATAAAGCAAAAAACAAAAAAATTAATAATAAACTTGCCAAAGTCAAAAACGTTACTTTCTTCATTTTTACCACAATAAATGGAAATAAAAACAAGTTTTAAACGTTTCCATAAATAAAATAAAAAAAGAAAAAACTTAGTTAACTATTTACAACACCAATTTTTGTAGCTAAAACTTCAAAACCAACTGCTTTAAACGAATTAACAACTTTTTCCTGCAAATCTTTACCAGGAGTCAACGCAACCATACATCCACCACCACCACCACCAGTAAGCTTTGCCCCTATAGCCCCCTGCTTACGTGCTACATCAACAAGATAATCCAACTCTACACTAGAAACACCAATTTTTTGCAAAATACCATGATTTTCATTCATAAGCACACCAACCTCCCCAAAATCACCCACCTCAAGTGCTCTACGCCCAGCAACCGCCAACTCTTCCGCTTGAACAAACAATGAATCATATTTAGCAGAATCCACTTTCCTACGCTCAGCAACCCCTTCCACCATAGCTTTAGTATTAGCAACCTTACCCGTACTACCAATAACAATCTCAACGGGCACCTGAACCTTTAACCGCTCAATAAAATCCTGCCCACCTACTACATGATTTTTTTTAAACCACATCAACCCACCATACGTAGCTGCAGTATTATCAATACCACTAGGATTACCTGCATACGCAATTTCAGCCTCATACGCAATCTGATTAATCCTATCATCAGAAAGATTTAACCCAAACTCCTCACTAATAGCCCGCGCAATAGCAACACTACTTGCAGCAGACGCACCCAAACCACTAAAACCAGGCAAACTTCCACCTATCCAAATATCCAAAGGCGTTTTAACATCCAAACCCATAGCTTTTAACATACGTTCAATAGATTCAATCTGCTGAAGCCGCTTCTCCTCACTATAACCTTTCGCAGTTTTACGATCATCCTTAACAAAAAGACCCTCTTTAGCCTTTGACACTATAGCATCCGTTGATGAATCAATCGCCGAAACTATCCCCGGTACCCCATGAACCACAAAATGCTCACCAAACAAAATTACTTTTCCGAAACCTGAACCTTTACCCATATAACTTTTTCACCATACCTAAACACTACAAACTGTACAAATAAAAACATTTTTTACACATAACACAAAAACCATTTCAACCCACATATTTTCACCAAACACACTAAATCACCATTTAAACACTACTTATCACCACAACACACACAATTTAACAAAAAAATTCACACCACAAAAAAACAACCACCACACCACACTACTTCACCCACAACAACCAACAAAACAAACATATGCGCTTAACTCTCAACAAAAACGAGTTTTTAATTAACACTTTTCCCACTAAAAATTAATTTACCACACCATTTTTATCCAACAACCATAATTACATACACACATTTACGATGTACACTTGTGTAAACTAAACACATACAAACAATCAACACAACAAAACAACAAACAACACAACAAAAAAACATTTAACACCAACCATTAAAACACACCTACCTACAACCCAACAAAACCACATCACCTCACTACAAACACTATAGTGACAAATCGCTGAATTTTCTATTTAGATCAAACCTTGAACATTTATTTTAACTACAGTTACTGCGTACACATATACTTAACACATAACCTGTTTTTGGAATCAAAAACCTTAAACAATACCGTGTAATCAATATCGGTGCTGGTGGCGGGGTATCCGAGCCAGGTCTAAATAGGTGGCCAGATACTATTGCACCTAAGATATGGAGGAGGACTTAAGATCCTCTGGCGCAGGCCTTCGTGGGTTCAAGTCCCACCCCCGCCACCACTTATAAATAAACATGGGGTGGGTTCTGTAAATGGCGATAACCACCAAAATTAACAAATTATGCAACTATAAGCCGGTTCGTTTTCGGAATAGTTTGTGGCCTTCAAAGTCGCATACGTATTCAAAGCCTGCTTCGATGTATTGGCATGCTTCGGCTTCTGTTTTAGCGACTTTAGAGATATAGTCTATTTCGTCTTTGAAGAGTGCTTCGTC